>CALGHA010000152.1 GCA_937915835.1 uncultured Fretibacterium sp.
TCTCTTTTACTCGCGCAGGAGAGGGCTTATTTCATGGATAATGCCTTATAATATTTAATGAGGTGATGAAATTCATGAAACGTAAATTTATTCTTTTCGTTCTTACTCTGGTAATTATCTTCTCAGCTCTTCAGGCTTCAGCTTTCGAGGCAAAAACAAAATGGAGCTTCAAAACCGCAGGACTTCCAACAGGCGGCTTAAAAATTCATCAAAATATGCTCTTATTCGGAGACTGGACAGGCCAATTTTATGCGCTCGATAAATCATCAGGCTCACTCTTATGGTCTAACAAAGAAGGAAATGGCAACGCTGTAGCAGGAAATCCCCAAATATTCGAAGATAACGTAATTTTTGCTCATGTTGACGGCGAAGTTACATGCTTGAAAATTTCCGACGGCTCATTAGTATGGCGTTATCGTCAGTCTCAGGATGATTTAGGCTTCAATGACGGCATAGCGATTGGCGAAGGTTTAGTTTTTGCGGCAAAAAAAGAGGGAGAATTAATCGCGCTTGATATTAAAGACGGTCATCTTATCTGGTCGTTCAAGACTTCACAGAATTTACAATCAGCTCCGGCTTATGGTGAAGGCTTTGTTTTTCTCGGTGAGGACAACGGAATTTTTGACATTATCGAGGCTAAAACAGGTAAACGAGTAAACGGCGGCGGTGCAGGAGGCTCAATCAATACTCCTGTTGTTGAAGGCGGAAATCTTTACGTCTCGGCTTGGGATAATTCGGTTCAGGCTGTCCAGATTAAGGACGTAATTCCCCTGTGGAACACGAAAGTCAAAGAGCCTGTTACGACTTCTCCTGTTACAGCTGACGGATTTATTGCGGCTGGGACCGCTCGAGGCTCAGTTGTTGTGCTCAATCAGAAAGACGGCAATTTTTTATGGGATAAACATATCGGAAGTGGTTCGGTTATTGCCAAGCCGTTAATCGCTGAAGGTCTCGTTTTTGCCGGAACAGATCACGGAAATCTTGAGATTATCGAAGCTGATACGGGCAAAGCGAAATTCACGGTTGAGACACAATACGGAGTTTATTCATCGCCGGCTTATTCTGAGGGAGTATTTTACTTCTTTGGAGATAATAAAGTTCAGGCCTTGCAATAAAAGGAGAGTTTAAGCATGTCAAAAATTTTTCTTGCATTAACTTTTCTGCTCTCATTATTCACCCTGAATGCTTATGCTTACAATTGGCCGAACTCGAATTTATACGGAGGAATGGGAAAATATAATCCTGCTTTGAACGAGGACTTTTACGCGAATATTAATCATGAATGGCTGATTAACGCGAAATTAAAGCCCGGACATTCAGGGACAAGCGCATTTGATGAGCTTCAAGATATGGTTGACGAGAATTTGAGAGCCATAATGACCGACGAGACTTTGAGAACTCATGACGGCGAATTAATCAGAAAGTTATATTCTCTCTGGTTGAACTGGGACGAACGAAACGCTTCGGGGCTTGCTGACTTGAACGAACAGGCAAAATTAATCACAGGCATAAACACTCTGGAAGAACTCAGCGAATATTTCATGAGTAAACCAAGTTTTTATCATGACGCTTTAATCGCTGATTACGGGCTTGGTTACGACAATGAGGACTCCGAACGTTATAATCTCGAGCTTGCCGCAACCCCTTTATCACTTGGAGACAGCGCAGAATATAAGACTTTAACGCCCAACGGTGAACGCACAAAGAAAATGCATGACGGGATTGTGAGTTACATGCTTCGAAGATTGGGTTATGACGCTGATTTTGCCGCGAAAATCTTAGAGGGAGAATATAACTTTGAGGCTAAAATTGCTGAACACATGATGACAGTTGAGGAGTTGAACGCTCCTGAAGCTATCGAGAAAATGTATAATCCCCTGAGCATTGAGGAGTTACGCGAAAAGTCGCCGAATTTCCCGTTTGCAGAAGTTCTTGAAGCTCACGAGATTAACTCTGACTTGATTAACTTGCAGGAACCCGACTGGCTCAAGGCAATTAATGAGCTTTATGTGAGTGACAATCTTGATGACATGAAGGCTTATTTACTCGCAAAATTGGCCGCAAGCTATATCACTGTTACTGACGAGCCGGCTTATCGGGAATATCAAAGATTATCGCGTGAACGTAACGGAATAACTGAGAGCAAACCGGATTATGAGAGTGCTGTAGATTTCGTTCATGAAACTTTACCCGTGCCAGTCTCGAAAATTTACGTCGAGCGTTATATCCCTGAGAGTGCTAAAAACGAAGTCAGGGGAATTATTGAGCGCACTGTGAAATTTTACCGCTCAATGCTGGAAAATGAAGAATGGCTTTCACTTGAGACCCGCAAAAAAGCAATTGAGAAACTCGACGCTATGAGGCTTAACGTTGCTTATCCTGATAAATGGGTAGATTTTTCAGAGCTTGAGATTTCCGACAACATAACTTTTTATGACGCTTTACAGGCAATAAAAAAGTTCAAGCTGCAGAAATATTTTTACGAACGTTTAAACACGCAAGTTGACCATGATTTATGGGGCAATGACGTTGTCGTCGTGAACTCGTATTACAGCCCATCTGAGAACGCAATCAAGATTATCGCGGGGATTTTGAGCGGAGATTTTTACTCGCCTGAAATGTCCTACGAAGAGAAACTCGGCGGCATCGGAATGGTCATAGGTCATGAGATTTCACACGCTTTCGACACAATCGGTGCTCAGTTCGACAAGACCGGGAATATGTCGTCATGGTGGACTGAAGATGACTACAAAAAGTTTCAGGCTAGAGCCGACAAGCTAATAAAATATTTTGACGCTTTCAACATTAACGGGGAAAAATACAACGGAAAACTTGTTCAGACGGAATCAATTGCAGACATGGCCGGAATTAAAGCGATGCTGGGTATTGCGGCAGGAATTGAGGGATTTAATTACGATAAATTTTTCAGGAATTACGCGCGCATTTGGAAGTACACGCAGACTAAAGAACGTTTAGACTGGACGCTCAGAAATGACGTTCACGCTCTGCCGTTTTTGCGGGTTAATGCGATTGTCCAGCAGTATCAAGAATTTCTTGACACGTATAAAATTGGCAATAAGGATAAAATGTATTTAGCTCCTGACGAAAGAGTTGCTGTTTGGTGAAGAAATAATCAAGGCCCTTCGTGTGAAAGCGAGGGGCTTTTTTGTGTGTAATCTACATGATATATATTAATGCTATAATGACAAAAATTAAGATAAGGAGTTCAAGTTATGCCATCAGGAAAAATTAATATTGACACTGTAAAAAAAGTGCTTTTCTGTTGCTCGAATAATGCAATAGCTCTCCAAGCAATGAAGAATATAATTGCCATGAATAATAATTTGATGGGGGGGGGTGAAAATAACTTTTTGTTTGTTCAGCGGTGAACTTGAAGATGTTGCAGCGGGACTTGAAAAATTATGTAGTGAGAATGAAATCAAATTAGTTGCAAATCCGGACGACATTACTGCTGAAAAATTTGATCTCTTGATAAGTTTCTCATATCAGAAAAAACTTTTTGCTAATACTATAAATAAGGCAGCACTTGCTGTAAATTTTCATCCTGCTCCGCTTCCTGACTATAAAGGGAGAGCTCCGGCAATTTGGGCATTGATTAATGGCGAAAAAGAATTCGGTGCAACATGTCATTTTATTGACGCAGGAATAGATACGGGGAAAATTATCGAGTGTCGAAAATTCCCAATAGGCACAATCAAAACAGGACGTGAACTCTCAGAAAAAGCATGGTATGTCTGCTTAGAGGAGCTTAACGTGTTTATGAATAGATATCTTAAAGGGGATGTTATTACAGGAGTTCAGCAAGAACATACTGGAGAATATTACAGCATGGCTAAACTTCAGGCAGCGAAGAAAATAGAACTCACCGAAAATATCGAGGACATAAACAGAAAAATCAACGCACTATGGTACCCGCCTTTTGAAGGTGCTTACATAGAACTTAACGGTGAGCGTCTATATTTAATCAATAAGGACATACTTGAAGGCTTATCTTAATAAAAAGACTAAGAGTATATTAAGTGAGGAGAAAAGTTTATTATGAACAAAATTATCACTATAGGCCGTGAGTTCGGAAGCGGAGGCCGTGAACTCGGAAGAAATTTAGCGGAAATTTTAGGCTATGCTTATTATGACCGTGAGATTATCGCCGAGATCGCAAAGAGAACGTCATTATCCGAGAATTACATTCAGCACATCGCCGAACAAAAGCCAGTAATTCCCTTCCCAATTCACACGGGCAGAACTTTTTGGGCCGTTATTCCCGATTATGGCCAGTCAATACAGCAGGAACAGCATAATATTATTCGTGAGCTTGCGCAGAAGTCTAATTGCGTAATCGTTGGCAGGGGAGCGGATTATATTTTGCGGGACGAGAAGCCTTTTAGAATTTTCGTGTATTCCGATATGGCCTCGAAAATTTCACGCTGTAAAGCCAACAACAGCCAGGATTACGCGAAAGGTGCTGAGATGTCCGAGAAGGAATTAACGAAGCGTATCGAGCAAATCAACAAGGGACGCGCGGATTATTACGAGTTCTACACCGGGCAGAAATGGGGCGATAAAGTCAACTATGACATTTGCATAAACACGGCCAATTTTGACCTGAAGGAAATTGCTGAAGTTCTCGCTAAAATTTGTTAATGCGCAAAAAAACAGGATGCCCGAAACTTTTTATTGTCCAAGCATCCTGTAATAAAATTATGCCTCGTATTTCAGAACGTAGCGAGTGTAAATCGGAATTTTCGCTATAGTCTTATCAAGTCTCGGATTTCTGTTCCAGAGCCTGAAGTTCCGTATCTCGCTCTCTGATCTTCCTCCCGCAAAGAAATCATATACTCCCTTGCTGTATTTCTGTGCAAAGAGGAAAAATTTTCTGTTTCCCAAATGAAGATAAAATCTGATTATGTCGTCGCCCTTGTCAATGGTGATTTTAGTCCGCAAAATCTTTACCTCCTGTTTTTTGGGGATAAAGCGAATTATATTACTCAGTCTATAATACTGTCAATTTGAAGATAAATAATGTTACGTGTTAAAATCTTTAGCAATTACCCATAAATTAAAAGAGGAGGAGAAGAATATTGCGGAATTATCTTGATGTTCTCCAGAAAATAGAGGAAACAGGGGTAAAAGCCTGGTTAGTCGGCGATACCGTGAGATTTCTTGAGATGGGAATACAGCCGGAAATTATCACGCTGGCAATCGACGCTCAAGATATGTATCACGTCGCAAGAACTCTCGGAACTGGAACGGTTGACGCTCGCGGACCTTATCCGGCATTAAGAGGTGAATTGCTCGGCGTTCCGTTCAGGGCGTTTGGGCTTCGAGGAGTTACGATTGAGGACGATTTAGCTTATCGAGACTTGAGCATTGAGGCAATCGCAATTCGTTCTGACGGTGGATTTGTTGACCCGTTCAATGGCAGGCTTGATATTCGCAACAAAGTTATACGCTTAACAGGCGACAACGTAGAATTAATTGACGCTGACCCGTTAAGAATTTTACGAATGCTGAGATTTGCGGCAGAACTTGAGATGGATATTTTCTGGAAGACTGAGACCGACGTACGGAAATTCCTTGAGGTTCATGCTGACAGGATGAGTGAAATTCCATCAGAACGCTGGGGCCGTGAGATTATGAAGGGAATTAGCCGGAGGCCTCATAGGTTTATTGAGATTTGCGATGATTATGACTTGCTGCCGTATTTCATGAGTGAGCTTGACAATTTACGCTCAATTTCTGACGGCAATGGGAAAACTCTTTATGAGCACACTTTGAATGTCCTTGAAGTTATCGAGTCCAGATTAGACACAAACAGGCTTATGCAGAATGACGCGTTCGTATTGGCCGGATTGTTCAGGTATATAGGCACTCAGAAACTCGACGGGAGCGACAGAACGAAAGTAACAGACAGGAAGATACGCGAGATTATGACGCGCTGGAATATTCCATCAGGGACGATTGATGAAGTTATCTCGATAATTGACGGCTTCAAGAAATATTATTCGCCGATTACTGAGGAAAAATTCTGCGCTGATGTCCTGGAATTTTCGCCCGAAGCTGTGGAAATTTCGTTAGAGTTCGCAAATTGTGTAGCTGAATCAGAAGGCTTCTTTGATGAATACTCTGACATTCTCGAAAATAACAAATGGAATTTAGCGCAAGTCCTGAGGAGATTTAACAACGTCTCACTCCAAACCGAAGGAGCATCACGTTACTTAACTGGCCGAGAAGTCATGAGCTTGTTGAACATGAGACCGGGCCGTCGAGTTGGTGAATTGCTTGACGGGCTTGATATGGCTGTGGGAACTGGGAAAGTCAACAGCCGCGCAAAAGCTGAGGAATGGCTTAAAGCTCAGAATGCATGAATGAAACAATAGCAGCAATCTCTACGGCGTCAGGAGAAGGAGGAATTGCGGTAATTCGTATCTCCGGTCCTGATGCCGTTAATATTTCCCGAAAAGTTTTAACCCGTCAAAGTTTCGATGAGCCAGCAAAAATGTATTTGACGAGTTTAATCGACGACGAGGGGAAAATTCTTGACAGAGTTTTAGCGGTAAATTTTCGCAAGCCTAAGAGTTACACCGGTGAAGATATAATTGAAATTCACACTCACGGAGGAAATTTTATCGCTCGGATTTGTCTTGAGCTTGTGATTAGGAACGGAGCGCGGATTGCTGAGCCTGGCGAGTTCACACGAAGGGCATTTGTCAACGGGAGAATTGATTTAGCACAGGCCGAAGGTGTTTTGAGCGTGATTAAGTCTCGAAGCATGGAAGCATTACACGCCGCCGCACGGACTTTGACGGGGGAACTTTCACGTTTAACACGGAAAATTCACGATGAGATTTTAGCGTTACAGGCCAATTTTGAGATACAACTTGATTTTCCCGAAGGTGAGACGCTGAATAACTTTGACGCTCAAGCCGACATCAAGAAAATTATATCTGAGCTTGAAGATTTATACTCTCAGTGTTCAGCCGGAATGATTTTGCGTGAGGGAGTTCGTGCCGTCATAATCGGAAGTCCAAACGTCGGGAAATCCTCACTCTTGAACGCGCTTTTACGTCGAAATCGGGCAATCGTTACGGAAATTCCCGGAACTACACGAGACATTATCGAAGAGAGCATAATCATCAACGGAATTACAATAAGGCTTGCTGACACTGCTGGACTTCGTGAGGCTGATGATAAAATCGAGGCTGAGGGCGTGAGACTAGCGATTGAAGCCATGAATGAGAGTGATATTTGCCTTTACGTCCTCGATAGCTCAAGGGAAATTACACAGGACGAGTTAAACTTTATCGGAGAACTTGAGGGCAAGAATGCAATATTAGTCCTGAACAAAGCAGATTTACCGCGAAAAGTTGATGATAAAGCTTTAAGAATTTCACCGAAAATTTACGTCTCAGCGAAGAACTTTACGGGGCTTGATGAGCTTAAAGGGGAAATTTACAAATTGGCCGCGAAAAATTCAACGTTTAATTCCGGGCTTAATGTCTCAGAACGTCAGCTTGAGGACTTGCGCGAATGCTTGAACTCCATGCGTGAAGCTGAATTTGCAAATGATGATGATGTTATTGCGGGATTACTCAACTCTGCAAGACTTTCTTTAATGCGAATGCTGGGAATTGACGCCGGCGATGAGTTACTCGATGAGATGTTCAGCCGGTTTTGCGTGGGAAAATGATGGGGCATTGTTTCAGCCCCTTATTCCGTCATAGCATTAACGATAATATCGAGGGCTTCACCGCGAGTAATTTTCTCTGGAAGCGATAACTTTTTCCCTGATAATTTTTCGGCACGTTCAATCAAACTTGCAATTTCTTTTTTCGTCATAATGTCATTGACACCGAACCTGCCTTTAGTGATACCGCCTTTTGCCGGAGAATTTACGCGTTGTTTGGGGAGTTTGGGAAATTTTTTAGGCTCGATTAAGTTATGAAGTGTAGCAAGCTGGACGCTTCCGAAGTGTTTATTTTTCTCGTCAACGTCAGAGTAAGTTGCCAGTGAAAGATTTACGCCGGAGTCAAGCAAAACTTTTTGGACTTTCACGCTTGGAACATCACGAGGCTGTAAATTTTCTCTCACTGAGATTGCGGCTAAAGCTCCTGCGGCCTGTCCTGTCATCATGCAGATTGGCTGAAGTCTCAAAGCTCCTGACGCTAAACGGGACATTGATAAATTTTTCTCAGCGGCAATGAAATTATCGACGCTCGACGGGATTAATATTCTCATGGGAACTTGAAAGGCTCCGGCTGGTTCGTCTCGTCGGATTGCGGCTTGATTTTCTCCGAGTGAGGCTTCAATGTCATCGTCGTCATCGCCTCCGTGTAAGTCGAGAATATATCCGCCTATTGCGATTGCGTCAGGGAATTCCTGATTTTTTCTGCCTTCTCTATAGCTCATAGAGTTTTCGTGAATTGCTCGTGAATTTAGCGTGTAAGTCCCGATTATTCTCCGGCATTCGCGAACATAAGGGATTGGCGGCATGTGTCGTGCAATTTCCTGCCATTCTTCGGGAAAATCTTTTGCTTCGTCCGGTAAAAAGTTATATTCGTTCTCGTCGACGCTCCAATTTTCTTTAAGCTCGTTTTGAGCGTAATAGATGAAGTGTAGAGTTTTGATTAAGGCTTCTTTGTTGGCATTTGCGCGAAAGTCTTTGCTCTCAAGATAAAGCACCGGCATTCCGGATCTGTCGTCCCATTTATATTGGCCCGGATAATCATTGCCCCAGTTTACTCCGGCTTTGCTGATTAATCGCCAGTCCTTACGATTTCCCGTGTAGCTTCCAGGCGTGAAAGAGTCCGGAACAGCACGATATGCGTTATGCGAGATAAAATTTACGGGCATTTTGACGGGATATTTATTTCTGAAGTCGAAGCCGTCAGCCGTAACATAAGCCCTGTAATTTTTTCTTGCTCGTTCGTAATCAGGCAGAGGATTTTTAGGCTTTAAGTGTACGGGCACTCCGTTCGGATATTTGCGGATTATTGCTGTCCACGTAATATCTTGAATCATTCGGTCTAAGTCAATCTCAGGTGATACGGAATTTCCAGAACGATATTTTGCTCCGGCTAATGGGATAATATCTCCGTATTCTGTTGCGTCAATTAATATCTTGCACGTGAAAGTTTTTATGTCTCTTGAAGTCTTGACGGTGATAATTTTGCTTGAGTTCAGAGTTTTCACGTCAACAACTTCTGCGTGATAAAGAATGTCCGTGCTTTGTGCCATTTCCGCCAAAATTTTATGCCCAACTAAAGGCTCAAAAGCTCGTCCGTGTTCCTTCCAGTAAGGCGTTGCAATAGACTTTCTCATTTTCGCGTAATAATCTTTCACCTTGTTAATAAATTCCCGGTATAATCCGCTGTCTTGCCGGCTCATGTCGTCCATTGTAGAAACTCCTGCGGCTGTAGCTTGTCCCCCGAGTAATTCCGTCGGCTCAATGATGAGAACTCTTGCGCCCATTCTTGAAGCCTGAATTGCGGCGGCACTTCCTCCCATTCCTCCACCTGCGATGATAATATCATAACTTACTGCGACGGCTTGTTCAGAGTTTGAGAGTGTTACATGTGAAATAGCTTCTGTTTGTGGGGTTGTGTCATGTGATGCGGCTTCAAGTTTCAGTGTTGACGAGATTATGAGAATGAATATTAGCATGAATAACTTTTTGAGCATTAATGATTAAACCTCCATATGAAATTTATATTATTCTAACGGATTGTGCTAAACTGTAACGAAAATTTTTTATCTGAGGGGAAATGCTTCACTTGAACACTCAAAAATTAAACGGCTCAGAAATATTAATTCAATGTTTGCTTGAACAGGGCGTTGACACTATATTTGGTTATCCCGGCGGAGCAATCTTAAACGTTTACGATAAGTTATACGATCACAAAGAAATTAATCACATCTTGACGGCTCACGAACAAGGAGCTTCACACGCTGCCGACGGTTATGCTCGTTCAACGGGAAAAGTCGGAGTATGTTTTGCGACATCAGGGCCAGGCTCAACGAATTTAGCTACAGGAATTGCGACGGCTTACATGGATAGTTCTCCTGTCGTGTTCATCACTTGCAACGTTAATTCTGATTTAATCGGCCGAGACTCTTTCCAGGAAGTTGACATTACCGGCGTAAGTCTTCCCATAACGAAATGCAGTTACACCGTAAGCAACGTTGATAATCTTGCTGATACAGTCCGTGAAGCCTTTGTTATTGCGAGGTCTGGAAGGCCCGGCCCGGTATTGATTGACATTCAGAAGAACGCTACGGCTGACGAATGCGATTACACGCCGACAACTCCGGAAGAATTTGTTTCGCGCAACGACGGGCGAATTGCGAGGTTAAAAGCTACTCATCATCCAAGCATTGGAAATCCTGAAATTGACATAAAAGCTATTTATGATCTCATTGACTTAATCGACCAATCACAGAAACCCTTGTTAATTTGCGGCGGCGGAGTTGTAAGAGCAGAAGCTTCCGAAGAGTTCCGGACGTTTGCACGCAAGATTGACGCTCCTATAGCTATTACGGTCATGGGAGGCGGAGCTGTTAAAGGCCGGGATCCATTAGCAACAGGAATGATAGGAATGCACGGCTCTCAGGCTTCAAATATGGCTTGTGACGCTTGCGACTTGTTAATCGCTGTGGGATGTAGATTTTCTGACAGAGTTACGCTTAATCCTGCGGGCTTCGCTAAAAACGCTAAAATCGTTCACATCGACATTGACCCGTCCGAAATCGACAAGAATATCAAGACTGACTTACACATAATCGGCGACGCTAAAGAAGTCTTGAACATTCTGCTTGCGAAGTTGACTGACGAAAAACATAATGATGAATGGAAAAATTACGTGTTCTCCTTCAGGCGCGAGACAGAATACGATGATCCTGAAGACGGAACTTTAACGCCCAAAGAAATTTTATCAGCAGCCGCAGAAATTCTCCCGCAGGATACAATCGTAACGACTGATGTCGGCCAACATCAAATGTGGGCAATTCAGCATTTCAAGTTTGATTATCCCGGCCAATTAATCACGTCAGGAGGCTTCGGAACAATGGGCTTCGGACTTGGTGCGGCAATTGGTGCTCAGGTCGGTAATCCTGATAAGACAGTTTTGCATGTTACGGGCGACGGCTCATTCAGGATGAATTGCAACGAACTTGCTACGGAAGAATATTACAAGCTCCCGATTATCACGCTGTTATTCAACAATTCGACGCTCGGAATGGTTCGACAGTGGCAGCATTTGATTTATCACGAGCATTATTCGCAGACGACGCTTGACAGAGGCCCTGACTTCACGAAATTAGCTGAAGCATACGGAGTTCACGGAAGACTTGTTAAGGACGAAGCAACTTTGAGACAAGTTCTGACTGAGGCAGTGAGTTCAAGAGCTGACGGAAAAGGCTGGGTAATCGACTGCCGAATTGACATTGACGAGATGGTCAGGCCAATGGTCGGCGGAAACAGCTTTATCACAAACTTCATGCTTTATTAGTCCAGGAGGCGAAAATTTTATCATGCAGGCAAAAGAGAATAACCAGAACTTGAAGCGTTATACGATTATTACTGCGATGGACAATGAAGCCGGAGTTTTATCACAATTGGCTCACTTGTTCAGCCGTAAAGGTTATAACATTGAGACGATCGCGGCGGGCTGGACTGTTGACCAGAATGTTACGCGTTTCACGATTGAGATATATTCTGACGAGGCGAGAATAAAGTTGCTGTGCAGTCAGTTACGTAAACTTGTGCCAATTCATTACGTTGAAATTCTTGAACCGTCCAAGTCAATACGCCGGGAATTAATGCTTGTTCGTGTTAAAGCCGCTGATAGAGCTTCACGCAACGAGATAATTCAAATCGGAAATATCTTCAGAGGAAGTGTCATAGATATTACGCCGGACAGCATTACGCTTTCAGTTACTGGCGATGATCAAAAGACGGCGGCATTCGAGAGCTTATTGAAGGAGTTCGGAATTATTGACTTAGCACGAACCGGAATTGTCGCGATGGAACGCGGAGAAATGTAATAAATAACAAAAGCCCCTGACATTTTCACATCGGGGGCAAATTTTTTTCTTGATTAATCTTTTGCGTAGGCTTTGAATGTATGATGAGTTACGCGTTCTTCAACAGGAGGAAGCTGCATATAATCTCCGTAAAATGCTCGCAGCCATTCATCATAGCCAACTGGAATTTTATAGTTCTTACCCTCAAATTCTCCGTCAATAAATGAACTGAAAGCATGTTTATCGCATATCGCTTTTGCCCAACCTGTGAAGTTACCTATGCACTTTGTGTCCGCAGAAATATAACGACGTGAGACATCTATTATCTTTCGCACAAAATATTCAGGCGGAAAATATGATGACGAACTGAAAACTTTCTTGAGCATTCTATACGGATATGCGCATAATCTTCGGAGTAAATTTCCCTTGACAGGCCCGAATACACGCGAAATCCTTTTGTAAAATTTTGACCTGTAATAATCTCGGGCATCAAACATCTCTTTGACAATAACGTCATCGTCAGGAGCATTGTCATAAACAAAAATATCAATATTGACCGCTATTTTTATTCCTTTTTCATCAGGCTCATATAAAATTGTTTCTGGGTCTAAAACTTTTCCGAAGGGTGTAAAAAATTTCGGGTCATTCTCGATACAATGAAATTTATAGCGCGTATTATGCTCGTTAAACAGCCTCATGAATTTATCGTAATCAGGCCGCAACATTCCCAAGTCAATATCATCGTCCCAAGGAATATAACCCTTATGTCTCACAGCCCCGATTAACGTTCCGCCATCAAGCCAGTAATTTATTTCATGGTCATCACAGAACTTAGTTACAACATCAAGTATCTCAATCTGAATTTTCCTAAGCTCATCAAGGCTTAATTCATGCATGATAAAGCCTCCAGCTCAGGACAAAAAAATAACCCTGCACAGAACTCCTGCAAGGCACGAAAAATACTAACAGTAAAATTATTCCTGATTAATGCGCAAAAATTACCAATAGCCAATAGTCAAATTATAGGCACATCTTAGCGTCATTGTCAATCACTCCTTTTACTAAATTTATTATTTAATTTTGATATAGACTTACGAGAATATTTATTGCGCTTTGAAGCGGATCATAAATTTTCTTGTTGAACGTAAAATTATTCTTCAGGCATTCATTATACAAAATCGGGATTTCCGTACAGCCTAGAATTACGCCGTCAGTCTCAAAACTCATCACAAAGTCATGAAATTTTCTCAAAGTCTCAGCGTCAATAATATTCTGTTTCACTGCCTCAATGAAATATCTCAGCTCTTCATACTGTGAAATATCGGGAGAATTTATTTGCATTCCGAACTCGCTGAAAACTTTATCGTAAATTCCAGTCTCGATCGTGCCTTCAGTCGCAATTAAACTTAGTCCCCCCCCCCATTAGTAAATTTTACGGATATTTCTCTTGCACAGGCCTCAATGATATTAATAATTTTATCCTGGCATTCAGAAACACGCAAAATTACTTCGGGGATAAAGACGTGCGAAGTGTTACAGGCAAAAATTATTCTCTCAGCTCCGGCATTAAGCAAATTTCTCACGGACGAACATAAATCTTCAATGAGTTCATCGCGGCGTTCATTATACAAAATTGCTCTAACTCGGCTGGGCATTGTGCAAAAGTTATCAACAATAATTCTCGGACGTTCCCATTCTTTTTGGGCCGGAAAAGCATCAACAATTCTCCGGAAAAAATCAACCGTAGCATATGATCCCATTCCGCCGACAATTCCGACAGCGTTAATCATTCCCTAAATCTCCTTCTTGCTCTGAACAAGTCATCTTCATTGTCAATCTCGCACCACATACTTTCAGGAACTTTCACGACGCGTATATCGCTCTCACGATAATAAATCAAGCTGCCGAGAACTTTCTCGTAGTAAATATTTTCTCCGACGTTCTCAACATACCATTTGATTAACGGAGCATACAGGCAAGTCATGAAGTCCCGAGTGAATTTATACATGTTCACAGTCTTGAAAGCGTTGGCGTAATCAAAACTTTCATCCTGCCATTTTCCTAACACAAGTTCGATTGCTTTATCATCTTGAACACGTATAATTGTTCCGTCCATTGTCTCAGGATTAAACGGACTAACAAGGACTGAACATGCCCCCCCCCCCGTTAAGTAATTCACGCAAAAGCTGAGTCCTGTAAAAAATATCGCACTCAAGCATAAGTGAATCGTCATCGAAGAAGTCAAGAGCTTTGTAGAGCGAGTAAATATTATTGGTCTCAAGATAACGCGGATTTTCATAATAAGTTATCTCTGCTCCGTTAAATTTTTTACCGATCGCGTCGCGTATGTAATCAGCCATATGTCCGACGACTATACCGATTTGAGTTATTCCGACTTCCGTGAGATTATGCAAAGCGTTAACGAGTAAAGGAGTTCCGTTAACTTCAACCATAGATTTGGGTATCTTGTCGGTAATTGGCCGTAATCTTTTTCCGTAACCTGCCGCAAGTATCAATGCTTTCATAATTTTTCACCAGCTCCTCACAAAATTAATTGCTCGCGTGTAATCGTCGTAAGTGTCAATGTCGCATGCCCGTATCTTAATCCCTCTCATCGGAAGTGAAGGTTCAAGCATATTAAACACGTGGCCCGAACTGTAACGCAATTTATCACGCTTAATGCATGCCGGACCTGTCCACTCGTAATCGCCGCTCTCTGTCGAAAACGATAAAACGTTACCTTCTCCGTCAATCCTCACGAACATTGCATCATCTGAGCTGATATCCGCGTAAGCTATCTATCCATTCGCCGTTTTGTTCAAGCAGCATTCTCATATCGTCGGGATTAACGAGCAAATCTCCGTCGAGTTCGATTGCGTAATCATTTCCGTGTCTTGCACCGAGATAAAAACTTGCTCCGGTCTTCGTCGAAAAATAATCATGGTTATACACAAAGATTGCGTCAGGCCTGCAACGTCGAACCTCAGCGATTACGTCTCCTGCCTGATAGCCTACAACAATTCTTAAGTCCTCGACATTCTCCAGAGCTTGAAGCTGACGAGCTATTACAGTCAATCCGTCGATCTCAACTAGGGCTTTCGTCGTAGCAAGTCCGAGCCTTGAGCCTATTCCAGCACAGCTTATAACAACTGATTTAATTGACGACATAACGCTTCCTCCGTGTATACAACATAATCTGCCACGCCCAAAATACTTATTGCCGGATCATGAGTGCATCCATTAGCAATTGCAATGTCAGCAAGCCTCATAGCTTCAATGTCATTATTCCCGTCGCCGATGTAAATTACTTCATAGCCCTCACTTTTATAACGAGATACAACGTTTTCTTTCTTGAGAATTGTATTCAGGCGTGAAACTTTGTTATCATTGACTTCTGCATCAGAACAAAACGATGTACAGCCGATTTTGCCTGAGAGCTTCTCAACCCAACAATTAAGATTTCCCGTAGCTATTGCGCACTTGTCAGAATTGGCCAGAATAAACCCGTGAAGTTTCTCATACAATGGGACATCAGCGAGCAAATCATTAATCTCACTCACAGGCAGTTTTCCCAGAATATGAACCCGCCTAATGAAACTCTCGACAAACGGAACATTTCCCCTGATTGTTTTTCGCGTAAGCTCCGAAATTTTCTCTTCAACTCCGAAGTGTGAAGCGATTAACGGCAAAGTCTCCTGTGATGTAACTGTGCCGTCAAGGTCAAATATAAACTTTACTTTTCTCATGGTTAATCATCTTTCTTGAATGCCTTGAATATATGCGTCGAAACCCTTTTTTCTTCAGGCGGAAGCTGCATGTAATCCCCGTAAAATTCCCGTAAATATTCATCGTAGCCAACCGGAATTTTGTAGGTCTTGCCTTCAAATTCGCCGTCAATTAATGAATTAAACACGCGTTTATCACAAGTCATCCTCGCAACTCCTAAGAAATTGCCGATTAATCTAGTTTCAGCATTAACGTAACGTTTCGAGTTCATAATAATCTTCCTGACGAAATAATTCTTCGGGAATATCCTCACAACAGAACGAAGAGCATAAACACATAATCTCCGTAAAAAATTTCCCTTTGGACGCTGAAAAATTCTCGCTTGTCTTGCAACGTTGCAGATGTAATATTTATTTCGCTTCCTGAACATGTCATCAATGATTTCTTTTTCATCAGGGACGTTGTCATACGTGAAAATGTCAACATAGACGGCCAATTTCGTGCCTTTTTCGTCGGGTTCGTATAAAACTGTCTGAGTGTCTAAAACTTTTCCGAATGCCTGATAAAAATTTTCATCGAGTTCATAGCAAACGAATTTATAGCGCGTATTCTCCTTGTTGAACAGCTTCATGAACTTTTCGTAGTCAGGCCGCAGCATTCCTAAGTCAATATCATCGTCCCAAGGGATATAGCCTTTATGCCGAATTGTGCCTATAAGAGTTCCTCCGTCAAGCCAGCATTTTATTTCGTGTTCATCGCAGAATTTCATAACGACATCGAGAATTTCAAGCTGTATTGCCTTCATCTCATCAACTGTTAATTGTTTCAAAAATTTTACCTCTCAAGAATAAAGTAATATTGCGTCGTCTCCTTACGGTTATTAAGATTGTTGTCGTCATATAAATAATTCTCCTCAGTAACCGTAAAGCCTTCGGTAATTAGCGTGCTTTCAAAGAATTTCATGTACTCATCACGAGTTCTGTATATAGATTCGTAATCGCTCTTGAGTTCTTCCGAGTAAAAATCTTTAAGTGTCAATCTCTCGTTTACTCCGATTGAAACCTTAACGCAAATTAATCCCCCCCCCCTATAAGTAATTAACGCAGGAATTTTCTTCAGGAGAGATAAAACATCATTATCATTCATGTACATAAGGAAAGCTATCATTAATATTCTGTTGAAGCTCCCGAGTTCATCTGCAAGAATTTTATCAGCATCAAGAACTGAACCAGTGAAAAATTTTGCATTGGCCCGAGTGTTGCGTGAGTTTGCCAGTTTGATTAATCCTTCAGTGAAATCTATTCCCCTGTAAAGTTTGATATTCTCCGGCATAGCGTCTAATAATCTTCCGACTCCACACGCAAGATCTAGAACGCAAGAATTTTCATCGAGTTTAAACTTGGGAAATAATTTCGCGATTTCGGCCCTGTTTCGTTCTTCTGAGAGTTCGGGGTTTTTGTCCTGAAGCATGGTAACGTTGTAAATATTTTCTCCGTTGTAGCTTGAAGCTCGAGACTCGTAAAATTCCTTGACTTTATCGGTGCTGATGTCCTCAACTGAGCCTTTTATCCGCATAATTGTAAATCCTCCATGTATTTGAAGATATATGATTGTAGCATAAAAAAATCCCCCCTGCGCTTTCACAGAGGGGACAAAAAGTTTTTCGTTTACTTCACCGCAATAACAGGATAGTAAATTACTCCCTTATTAAGCCAGATTGAAACCGTGATTACATGATTTTCCGGAACTTCATCAATCTCCGCTCCAGTTTCATCATAAAACTCCGCAAACTCATCATCACTTGAAGGCTGTGAAGAATTTGCGAACCAGAATAATTTTGCTCCAGTCGGTACGCTTTCATCAAGCTCAATCTCAATATCATAAATTCCGCTTTCATTCACTGAGAGCTCCGGCAGAACTTCAGCGATAACGTAACCTTCTGAAATGAGCTTCTCACGTTCAGTTTGCGATAAATCCCGATCAGCTCCGAATGTGATTACAGGCTCAGAGTTTTTGCCGTCAGACACAGAAATATTTTGCTCGTCTTCTTTATCATTGTCATCAACAAAAATATTCCGTTCGGTCAAAATTTCTTCGTCAGGCTCATAGCTCGAATTACCATCAGTATCATTGCCGGGCGTATTGACGACCTGAATTGTGAATTTCTTCGTAGCTTTCCCGTCGTTATTCTTGGCCGTAATCGTAAATGATAATTTCTTCGCTTTAGCAGGAGTTGTCCCCGTTAAAGTCGCTGTGTAATCTCCGGTTTGTGTCAGCGTAAATCCTGCAACATTGCTCATGCTGAACGTTATATCCTTAGTGCCTGTAACTGTGAAGTTCATGCTAACATTGCTGTTCACGCTCTCTGAGTAAGTCCCGTTGTCATTTGGAGCCGAGAATGACGGTGCTGTACCTGAGACGTTCAGAGTAACTTTCTTCGTAACAGTTTTTACAGAATTGGCCGCCGTCAAAGTTATTTGGAGAGATTTTATTGACTTCGTCGGCTTTCCTGTGATTGCGGCTGTTCCTGCTGAAGCGTTGCTCGTAAAGCTCAAGCCCAATTCTTCGAGGCTGCTAATCCCGTGTTTCTTTTGCTGGGACGCGTCAATCGTGCACGTGAAGTTTATGGGTTTAGTGCCTGTCGTTGATATGCTGCTTCCAGTGTAAGAGCTTCCGACTGTTCCCTTCGCTAATGTCGCCTTAATCGTCGGAGCAACTCCCTTAACTTTCAGCGAGAGATTAGAACTTGCAGAGCCTACCGAATTTTTCACCGTAACACTCAGCGCATAAGTCTCTGCTTCCGTCGGAGTGCCGGTTATATATGCAATTTCGCCGTTCTTTTCCGTCGTAACTTTAAGCGTGCTCGGAAGCCCCGTAATATTCCATGTAAGTGGAGCTGAACCGGTCGCCGTGAGCTTGGCTGAGTATGCCTTATCAGTTGTCGCGTCGGAAATTTTCGTCGTCTTAATCGTCGGAAGAAGCGCAACTGTAAACGGAACTTCCTTCGTATCAGAACCTCCGGAGTTCTTCGCGGTCAGCTTAATCGTGAAATTCCCGCCCTTCTTCGGAGTTCCTGAGAGAAGGCCTGTTTTGCTGAGTTTCATTCCGGAAGGCAGACTTGAACCCGACCAGGTTATTGTGCCGTTACCTGATGACAGAGAAAATTGCACGTCTTCATATTTCACTCCGACATATCCCATTGCTAAAGTGGGCACAGAAATTTTCGGAGGAACTGCAGTAACTATGAGAGTTATACTTTTCTTCACGGGGCTTGACGTTGCTCCGTTGGTTGCCGCAAATTTCAGCGTGTATTTTCCTTCGGCCGTCGGTGTTCCTGAAATTTTCCCGGTTGAAGCGTTGAAGCTCAAGCCGTCAGGAAGTCCTGTAACTGTTACAGTGATAGGCGCTGTTCCTGTGATTGAGATCGTCTGCGAATATGACTGACCAACTACAGCATTAGCAAGCGCTTTCGTCTCAAAACTGGGCTTTGTCGGCTGAGGAAGAATTGTAAACGTAACGCTGGCCGTTGAAGTTCCTGCAGAAGTTACAGCGCTGATTGTTGCCCTAAAAGTCCCGGTCTCTTTGGGTTTGCCGGAAATTACTCCAGTTTTCGCCTTAATCGATAATCCTGACGGTAAATCTGTCGCGCTCCAGTTAGTCGAACTTCCGTATGAAAGCGACATTGTCTGGTTGAAAGTTGTCTTGACGTAGCCCGTGAAACTTGACGGAGTAATCGAAGGCAGACTCAAAATACTCATCGTGTAACTTTTCGAGTTTGAGCCGTAAGAGTTCGTCGCCGTAACAGTGAAAGTATAACTTCCTGCAGTTGTCGGAGTTCCTGAGAGTACACCGTTTGAGCTCATGCTTAAGCCGCTTGGAACATTCCCGGAAGCTGACCAGGTTATCGGTGTTGAGCCTGAAGCTGAGAACGAGTAATAATAGCTCGTGTTGATAATTCCATCGTTAGGATATGCCGTTAAAATCGTTGGAGCTGTTCCTGATGATGCGCCTGTAACCGTGAAGGCTTTAATGCATGCGTTAGCTTTTACTTCTGCTCCAGTTGTCCAAGTTAGGCCGTCTGGTGCGAAGAAACTTCCTGTTTCGATTACGGCATTCGGGGACATTAACGAGTTGCTTTTTTCGACTGGAGCCATCTTAGTATTTTTGTGGATTACGACGACCGAGAAATAATTATTCTTCGTGAGCGGCACGGGATTATCAAGCGTAATCGTATGATAGCCAGCATAAGCCATTGTCCCGGATTTTGTCGCAACTGGTGAGCCGTTTACAGGACTTGATGAGGGCATTGACGATAAGCCCGTGTAAATTCTGATTTCATATTTCTGATTGTTGTCAGTCGTGTAAAATCCTACTTCGGTCAATTTCTCGTTGTCCCGTTCAGACTTGAACACGTTTGCCGAATATACATCAGTCGCATCCCAGCCGAAAGAGCCAACAAAGCCGAGTGAATCATAATAATACGCCTTCATATTAGTGTCAGCAGCTTCAACGATATATGCTGTTCCGCCGGTTAAATACTGCTCATAGGACATCCAGAAATAGCCGTCATCGCCTACGTTCATGCTTCCGTTTGACCATTTACTGCCCCAAGAGTTTTTTACGAGCCAGGCTCCGTTTGAATTTGGCTTAGTCTTGAAGTTGTCTTTTGAGTAATTATCATCCCAGCCGACTAATAAAATTGCGTGATTTGTGCTCGTTTGTTTGTTATAAAATGCCGTTCCGCCTGAAGTTGTCTGCTGATAATCGCTTTCATTATTACAATAGCTCGCCATTACAGCACCGGTTTTCATGATACGTTCTTTTACGACATTTCGATTAGTTGCTGAAGAGTTCACATTAACATAGTCAAACGCAAGATAATACACGTCTCGCAATCTTAATACTCTTGTGTAACTCTCCGGCGTATATGCTGAAGGTTGAGCATTTCTCCCGTAAGGTACTGCGCTCTCAAGTACCGGGCCGTCAAGACGAGAATATAAAGCTGTGGGATACCAGGAATTTCCGCCTTTCTCCATGACAGTTTCAAAACTCGCTGAACTCATATTATAGAATGCTTTAGACTTGCTCGAATTTCTGAAAGCGAACCACGCTAAATGCATTTCTGACAAGTCAAGAGTAGTCCCGCCCTGCATAAGATAATTTGACTCCATTGCTCCGATTGACGCGAAAGCCCAGCAAGTTCCGTAAGGTGATTGATTTTTCACGCTGGTAACATAACTTTTTCCGTTTACATTCCTGAGGTCAAACGTTGTAGGAATGCTTCCGGCTTTATCGTTATGAAACGGTGAATCATCAACTTCAACAGGAGGATTATTAGCCAAATGTGATAAATCTACAGGAAACGGAACATATCCTCCGTAATTATCGCCCGAATGATTTTTCTGCCATTCAAGATATTCCGGTGAAAGTGGCGCAAAACTTCCTTTATCGCTGGAACTTTGAGCATATAGAGGGGAAATTAGACATGAAAAAATCAGCATAACAAAAATCATTGTGCGCACAAAAATTTTCTGCATGATTTAACGCTCCTTTTTATGATAAAAATTTTTTCTGGTTATATAAATCTCGGTGTAAACTCTTTAAAAATTTATTTTACACGAAAGGATTTAAGAATTTATGAGATTATTTATCACAACACTTTCACTTTTTTGTGTAATATCATTCGGGTATGCATTGGCCGGTTATGGAAGCTCACTTTTCGGAAATCCCATTAATCTCGAATACGTCTTCGGAGGCTTAATCGGCGGCTTTTTCTTCGGAGGACTGGCAATGTTCTTATGGTATCGTCATCGTAAAGACTTCTTTGATTATGAAGATGATAATAATTCTCAAGCATAAAATTTTCTTATGATGAATATGCGCAAAAAATTTCGTTGAGAAAATATAACACGTTCTATTTTTGCGTTCGTGAAAAATTTTGAGGATGTATTATACTTATGTTTTCTTTTACACGACATGAAAGGAAGTTTTTCACTTGGACATTAAGAAACTCAACCAGATTTACGAGGGCAAAGCTAAGAAAGTTTTCGCGACTGACAACCCGGATTATTACATTGTCGAATATAAAGATGACGCTACAGCCTTCAATGGCTTAAAACACGGAACTATCACGGGCAAGGGGATTATCAACAACAAGATGAGCAATCTCATGTTCCAGCTTCTGGCGAAAAACGGCGTAAAAACTCACTTTGTCGAGCAGATTAATGACCGTGAGACTATCGTAAAAGCCGTAAAAATTGTGCCGCTGGAAATTATTATCAGGAATGTTGCAGCAGGTTCATTCTCGAAACGTTACGGAGTTGAAGAGGGCCGTGAACTTTTAGCTCCGACGCTTGAATTTTCGCTTAAGAACGACGCTTTGAATGACCCGTTAATTAACGACAGCCACATTATAGCTTTGGGAGTTGCGACGGAAAAAGAACTCGAACAAATCCGCACGCTCGCTTACAAAGTTAATGAGGTCATGAAAAAATTTTTTGCGGGAATTGGCGTAAAGTTGATTGACTTCAAGATTGAGGCAGGAAGACTTCCAAACGGCGAAATAATTCTTGCTGATGAAATTTCTCCGGACACTTGCAGATTTTGGGACGCTAAGACTAACGAGAAACTCGACAAAGATAGATTTAGACGAGACATGGGCGGAGTTGAAGAGGCCTATCAAGAAATTTTCTCACGTATCAACAACGCCTAATAAAATCTGAGAATGTCAGAAGAAATTCACGAGGAGTGCGGAGTGATTGGAGTTTACTGCAATGATGAGAGTAAAAACGCGGCTCATCTAGTTTATTACGGACTTTACGCGTTACAGCACAGAGGCCAGGAGAGCGCGGGGATTGCGGCGAATTGCAACGGGAAAATGGATTTGCGAAAAGGCTTAGGATTGGCCGGAGAAGTTTTCAGGGGCGAGACTTTTGCGAATTTTCCAGGAAATATTGCGATTGGTCACGTGAGATATTCAACGGCCGGCGATGGATCATCACGAAGCGCACAACCTTTAGCAGCGACATGCAGACTTGGCGAGATTGCTTTAGCTCACAACGGAAATTTAGTGAACGCCGAGAGTTTACGCGAAATGCTCACTGACGAGGGCGTAATTTTTCACACAACGACGGATTCCGAATCGATATTGAACTTAATCTGCCAGCATGGAACACGAGGAATTGAGAGCGGCATAAAAAACGCAATGAGCCTAATCAAAGGAGCTTATGTTCTCGTTATAACAATTAGCGATAAATTAATCGGAGTTCGAGATTTTTACGGGCTTCATCCTTTATGCTTGGGAAAATTAGCTGACGAGGGCGGCTATGTTCTTGCGTCTGAAACTTGTGCGCTTGAAGCTCTTGACGCTGAATTTGTGCGAGATGTTAAGCCAGGCGAGATTGTGATTATCGACAAAGAAGGAGTTCATAGCATTGAGCCTTCCAGATGGTGCAAGAAAAATTTGTGCGTCTTTGAACTCGTCTATTTTGCCAGGCCTGACTCAATCGTTGACGGCGTGAGTGTTTATGAGTTCCGGCGTAAATGTGGAATGCTCTTAGCTCGCCAGAAAAAAATTGAAGCTGATGTTGTTATGGCTGTTCCGGATTCTGGAATTCCTGCGGCTATAGGCTATGCTGAGGCTTCGGGAATTCCTTACGGCGAGGGCCTAATCAAGAATAAATACATGGGCCGAACGTTCATTTTGCCTGTTCAGGAAATGCGCGACGACGCTGTGCGAATAAAACTTGCGACGATAAAACGAAACATTGAGGAAAAAAGATTAGTCATAATCGACGACTCAATCGTTCGAGGCACGACGTTACGAAGAATTGTGAAACATTTGCGCGACGCTGGAGCAAAAGAAATTCACGTATGCGCGGCTTCTCCTGAGGTAAAATTCTCGTGCTATTTCGGGATTGACACGCCTCATCGTGAAAAGTTAATCGCTAACCAGAAATCACCAGAAGAAATTTGCGAATATCTCGGTGCTGACAGCTTAACTTACTTGAGCGAGGAAAGTTTGCGTGAAGTCTGCGGTGAAGATTTGTACTGCAAGGCATGTTTCGACGGCAATTATCCTATGGAAGTCCCGATTGAGGGCTTGGCGTGATAAAATAAATACACACTCTGCGGGGGTGGCGGAATTGGTAGACGCGTCAGACTTAGGATCTGGTACTCTGAGGGTATAGGGGTTCAAGTCCCCTCCTCCGCATAATATTTACTTTTCAGATTTTCTTTGCCAAAATTCACGCAAAATTTATGAGAGGATGATTTGACGTGAGAAATCCATTATTAGCATTACCAGAGAGAAAATTTGCAGTCCCGTCATATTGCACGGCCAATGAGCTTGTAATCGAGGCTTTGTTTGAACAAGGGAAAAATTTTGACTGGCCAATTTTGATTGAGGGAACAGCGAACCAGATTAACCAGTTCGGAGGCTATACGGGGATGAAACCTGCTGATTTTCGGGATTACGTTTTCGCGATTGCTGACCGTGTGAATTTCCCTCATGAGAAAGTTTTTCTCGGTGGAGATCACATGGGCCCGTTAGTCTGGTCAAATCTTCCGGAAAAAGAAGCAATGAGTAATTCCCGCGAACTCTTGAGATTATGCATGTTGGCCGGCTTCAAGAAAATTCATCTTGACACTAGCATGAAACTTGCTGACGATAACCCTGACACAAGATTATCCGATGAAGTTATAGCCGAACGCGGAGTAATCTTGCTTGAGGAATGCGAGAAAACTTATCAGGAAATGTTGAAAGTTAATCCCGACGAGATGAGGCCTGTTTATGTAATTGGCTCAGAAGTTCCAATTCCCGGAGGTTCTCAAGATGAAGATGAAGACAGCTTGCAAGTTACGAGTGTGAAAGATTTTGAGGCGACGATTGAGACATACAAGCGTAAATTTTCGGAGCATGGAATTTCTGAACTCTGGCAAGATGTAATCGCTGTCGTTGTTCAGCCTGGAGTCGAGTTCGGGGATAACAGCATTCATTTTTACGACAGAACAAAATCAAGAAAACTTTGCGCGTCGTTAAATTTACACACAAACGTAATTTTCGAGGGACATTCAACGGATTATCAGCCTGCGGAGAGATTACACGAGATGGCTCAAGACGGCGTTGCTATTCTCAAAGTCGGTCCAGCCTTAACATTCGCACTTAGACAGGGACTTTTCGCACTAAGCATGATTGAACGTGAATTTATTGACGAGGATAAACGCGCAAATTTCATTGAAACTCTTGAACGCGTTATGCTTGAGAACCCGGCAAATTGGATAAAGCATTATCACGGCTCCGAACACGATAAATTCATCGCCAGAAAATACAGCTATTCGGACCGTTGCAGATATTATTTCAGCCTTCCGGAGATTAAAGCAGCAATCACAAAATTATTCGCCAATATCGACAGCGTAATTAATAAAATCCCAGCAGGAATGTTAAAACAATTCATGCCTCGTCAATATTTCCGTGTTCGTGATGGAATTGTCCAGATGAAGGCAGCTTCTCTCGTGAAAGATTGTGTAAATGAGATTGCCGACGATTATAATTACGCAGTGAAAATATAAATCTCATTAGGGAGGAAAATAAATTTGCTTGTAACATCAAGGGAATTATTACTTGACGCTCAGAAAAATAAATATGCTGTCGGAGCTTTCAACGTCGAAAATATGGAAATGGTCCTTGCTGTCCTGAAAGCTGCAGAAGAGACTAAATCACCCGTAATTATGCAGACTACACCAGGAACACTGAAATATGCCGGAGTTGATTTCTATTTTGCGAATATTAAAGCTGCCGCAGAACGTTCGAGTATGCCTGTTGTGTGTCATTTAGATCACGGAAATTCTTTCGAAACTGCGATATTAGCTTTTCATACGGGTTACACTTCGATAATGATTGACGGAAGCAAATTGCCGTTTGAGGAAAATATTGCTCTCACAAAATCTGTCGTAGATGTCTGTCATGCCGGCTATATACCTGTTGAAGCTGAACTCGGACGCGTCGGAGGAAAAGAAGACGATCTCGATAACACTAAAACTGTTAATCCCTTCACAGATCCTCAAGAAGCCGCAGAATTCGTTGAACGCACAAAATGTGATTCTCTCGCTGTCGCAATCGGTACAGCTCACGGCGTTTATAAGGGTACTCCTCAGATTAACTTTGACGTTCTCGCTAAAATTCATGAACTCGTGAAAATTCCCTTAGTCTTACACGGAACTTCAGGCGTTCCTGACGACCAAGTCATCAAGTGCATAAATATGGGAACATGCAAAGTTAATTACGCTACAGACCTGCGAATTGCCTTCACTCACGGCGTAAAAGAATACATGAAGGAAGCTCCAGAAGGTTTTGACCCGAAGAAATACGGCGCGTTCGGAATTGAAGAGGTCAAACGTTACGTTATCCAGAAAATGCAAGTAATCGGGAGTTGCGGACAAGCATAATTTTTCAGCGCATAATCAACAGCGGCATCATGCTTTCGAGAAATTCGATTACGTATGATAGCGCAGCACCAATCGTGATATTATGAGAAGGCATCTTGCTCACTAGAATATAATCATCTTCTTCCGTGAATGGGGTGCTTTCTCGAATTTTGTCATAGAGAAATTTTATGTCCTCCTTCGTGAAAAATGGCGCTAAATGTCCGCCAAGAATAAATTTTGTGTCAATGACTAAATGAAGACTGGTGATTAATATTGCAAGATACTTCATGAATTTTCCCCAGCGTCTTGACTCTTCAGGTTCCCCAGCACGGACTTTCCTGAAAAATTCATCGGGTTCTTTGTCCCCTACTAGAGCTTCCATTGAGCAAATTGTCTCGAAACATCCCCTTTTTCCACAGTAACATAATTTCCCGCCGGGCTCAGCTTCAATATGCTCAAATGTTGCACAATGTCGGTGAATACCGTTAATAATTTTCCGTCTTGAAATTAATGCTCCCCCTAAATGAATGCTCATTGAGAGATACATTGCGTTCTGCAGTTCAGGCCATACCCATAATTCCGACAAAGCCGCAGCGTCTGGATCATGCATAAATCGGCACGGATAATCAAGCCATCTTGAGAATACATCAATTTTCAGGCCCGTACATTTCAATATTTCGCCGTAAATTATAGTGTTGCCGTCCTCTGAAACTAGAGCTTGAAGAGCAAAGCCAATTCCCAAAATTTTTTTGCACGCGTCCTTCAGCTCAAGCGATAATATGAATTTTTTCACTCTCTCGCTGATATACTTAAAGTATGATGTCTCATTCTTAAACTCAACTTCGACAACTTCTCGCTTAATCTTCTCAGCATATAAATTTATCGCTATAATCTTCACTACATGCTTCATGATCTCAACTCCAATAGAGATTTTACAGTCCGCGTTCGCTGTCCAGACTACAGGCTTCCTTCCAGGTTGGTCAATCTCTAGTGTCCCTTTTTTCAGGATTAATCCCTCATTCTCAAGATCTGAAAGATTATACGCAACAGTTGGCCGGCTTATTCCTAGCGCAATAGAAATTTCCTGCTGTGATATTCCCTTAGTCCCCTGCTTGTAAATATATTCGTAAATCCTGTTCTTGTTGGTCCTCTTAATTTGTCCGGGAGTCATAAGATGCTCCATTTCATAAAGAGTATTCCTCTCTGCATATTTTTCACGCCTATATTTTAGACGAAATTCTAATTGACAAAACAAGGAATTTCATTTAATCTTTATGTAAACCAATTTTACAAAATTATTTTACAAAATAGCTTTACAAAATTATTTTATCAGCGAACTTCATTTTAACTGTTTAACTCTCGGAATTCGCGTCTAGTTTTATATGGACGTGGAAATATATTATTCTCAAAAAGGAGAGATTGCAACATGAAAAAAGTAGTTGTCGCTTTGTTCTGCATGGTCATGATTATGATTATGCCCGTAATGCTTTATGCCGCCGAAACTAGCAAAACTGAAGGCATAAACGTATCACCGGAATTTTATGCTCAAGCAGATTTGTCCGTTCTCAAGGGCAAGAAACTCGGCATAACAATTCAATCTCTGCAAAATACTTACTGGGCCGGCGTAATGAAAGCCCTCGATGAAATCCTCACAGCTAACGGCGCAAAATTTACAATAGTCGGCTGTGAAGATAACTCCGCCCGTCAGATTGGACAGATTGAAAATTTTGTTTCATCAATGTGCGATTTTATCATGATCCATCCGTCAGACGCTGCCGCAATTGAAGATGTTTGTGCTGAAGCTCGACGTGAAGGCGTGAAAATTATGTGCTGGGATGACCCGATGGAGAATACCGACGTGAACTGGATACTGAATAATATTGATCTGGGTAAAGCAATCGGACAACTCACCGGAGAATTTATCAACGAGCATTATTCCCCAGAGAAGAAAGCGCAAGTTATGGTAATTGGTTATCCTCAGACGAAAGTATTGCTTGAACGTGAAGAAGGTATCAGGCGCGGAATGGAAGAAACTGCCGGAGGGAAATATGACATTATAGCTTCACAGGCCGGACTTGACGCGAATACAGCACAGACCGCAGTCGAGACAATTTTACAGCGTTATCCTGACTTCCGAGTAGTAGTAGGAGTTTGTGCCGGAGCAATGATCGGAGCCGACGAAGCGTTACAAATTCATACAGGCGGCAAAATTCCAGATGATATGGCCGTAATCACAACTGACGTAACCAAACAGCAGCTAGATCACATAGCAGATCCTTCATATCCTGCAAGAGGACTGATCGGGTTTGAAGGCTCAGATGAAGATACAGCGATGGCGGCCGCTAAAATGTTCGCGTTGACAATTCAGGGAAAAACCGGAGCTCATAACATTTTCAGAGGCTTCACGAGGATTAACACGGACAACGTAGAAGTAATTAAAGCTGGAATGAAATAAATTTATCTCTCAAAAATTCGGGCTTCTGACGTAAAAATCGGGAGCCTGTTTTATTTCAAGGAGGCAATCAATGAGTGAAGATTATGTGCTTGAACTCGAACATATCCGCAAAGAATATCCCGGAGTTATCGCGCTGAAAGATGTTACGCTTCAGTTGAGACGCGGAGAAATCTTAGGCTTAATCGGCGAAAACGGAGCAGGAAAATCTACGCTGATAAAGTGCTGTTCAGGAGCGGTTATTCCGACTTCAGGCAAAATTAAGATTAACGGCAAAGAATTTACACGCATGACACCACAATTAGCCGCTGAAAATGGGATTGCGATAATCTATCAGGAGTTCAACAACGTCGGGGAATTATCAGCCGCTGAAAATATGTTCTTGGGCCGGCCAATTCGTAAAGGCATTGTGATTGACCGTAAAGCTATGGAAGAAGAAGCCGCAAAAGCCTTTGAGCAGTTACGCATAAAAATTAACCCGAAAGAGCTCGTGAAAAATTTATCCGTCGGTTATCAACAGATGGTAGAAATTGCGAAGGCCATTCAGCAGAACGCTCAAGTCTTAATCATGGACGAACCTAGCGCGCCGTTGACGACTAATGAAGTTGAGAGCATGTTCAAAGTTGTAGAGCTTCTGAAGAGTAAAGGTGTCTCGATAATTTACATTTCACACAGGCTTGAAGAAATTTTTAGGCTCAGCGACCGCGTTGAAGTTATTCGAGACGGCGAATATGTCGATACTTTAATCACCGACAAAGACCCCGCGACAATTCCGGATCAAGTGAATGATTTGATTAAATTAATGGTCGGACGAGAAATGACACAAAAATATCCTCCTCGTAAACCGTGTATTCGTGATGAAGTTGTGCTTGAACTCGCTCATGTTTACGGCAATGGTGATCAAGATATTTCGTTCAAAGTTCATGCCGGAGAAGTCTTAGGGCTTGGCGGTTTGGTCGGAGCAGGAAGGACGGAAATTGCGCAAGTCATCTTCGGAGCTCGTCCAAAGGAAAGCGGGAAAATTATTTTCATGGGCAAAGAGATTAACCCGAAATCACCGCGTGAAGCTATAAATTTGGGGATTGCTCTTTTACCCGAAGACAGAAAACGGCACGGAGCATTACTCACGAACTCAATCAAGAATAATATCTCAATGCCGATTTATGAGCGAATTTCTAAAGCCAGCGTAATAAACTCAAAAATTGAGCGCTCAACAGCTGAACAATACCGCGAGGATATACAGATAAAATGTCCGTCAATTTATCAGCTAGTAAAGAATTTATCCGGCGGCAATCAACAGAAAGTTATTTTGTCGAAATGGCTTGCTGCTCAGTCAAAGTTAATAATCTTCGATGAACCCACAAGAGGCATTGACGTAGGAGCAAAATTCGAGATTTACAAGCTCATTAACGATTTGGTCGAACAGGGCTGTGCAATTCTGATGATCTCTTCGGAAATGGAGGAGTTAATCGGAATGTCAGACAGAATTATTGTGCTTGCTGAAAATAAAATGATGGGTGAGCTTCAGAAGGACGAGTTCAACTCAGATACGATAATGACATACGCTTCGGGAATTGTCCCGGCCAATAAGAGGGAGGCAGTCTAAACTATGCATGAGAATAAATTTGCGGCCATTTTCAAGCAAAATGCTATATGGCTTGTATTCATACTTGAGATAATAATTTTCGCGGTTGCCAGTGAAGGAACGTTTACGACACAGCGCAACATTATCAACATTTCGCGTCAGGTATCGTATTACGGAATTGCTTCAATCGGAATGACATTTGTAATTTTGATTGCTGGTATAGACTTATCAATCGGCTCAATAATTACTCTCGTCAATGTCGTATGCGCGTGGCTGATGGTTCGTGCGGGCGTGAACATGTGGATTGCTGTAATACTTTCACTTGTTATGGCTACTTTAATCGGCGTGTTGAATGGCTTTATGGTTGCGACGATTGGAATTCCTGCGTTGATAGCAACGTTTGCTTCACAGACAGTTTTTGAGGGAATTGCGTATTTAATCTCAGGAGGTATGCCGATTGCAGGATTTTCGCCCTCGTTCGGAATGTTCGGACGCTGGTCAGTCGGGCTTGTTCCAGTGTGCGCAATAATCATGATAGTTTGCTTTGCTGTCGGAAGTTTTATCTTGAACAAGTCATATTTTGGGAGATATTTTTACGCGATTGGCGGCAATGAAGAGGCTTCGGAGTTATCAGGTATTCGAGTGAACAAGATGAAGTATTTGATTTACGCGCTTTCAGGTTTCTTTGCTGGATTGGCTGGAATAGTTTTGCTCTCACGTTCAATGTCAGCCCAGTCAACAATCGGTAAAGGCTTCGAGTTCGACGTAATCACCTGCGTAGTTCTCGGTGGAGTTTCTGTAAATGGTGGAATTGGCCGGATGTCAGGAGTTGTTGCAGGCGTGTTGATAATCGGCTCACTCACAAACGGAATGATCTTAATGGACGTCAGTGAATATACTCAAATGGTCGTGAAAGGTGTAGTTTTGGCTGTAGCTGTCGGAATTGACTGCATGTCGAAGAAGCGTAACGCTAATTAACAAAATTTATGCTCCTGCTAGAATTTATGCGGGAGCGTGATTATGAATGTACGAACTAGATTTAAGGCTTAAAGATTATTACGACGAGTTAGACCCGAAGCGCAGGCTTGAGATACTTGATACTTTTGCTGAGGATGAGAGTGTGAAATTTCTTCGTGAGCTTTATTGTGAGAGATATTCTGACCATGAGAACAAGGGGCGTAAGAATGTGGATTGGTGGCTTTGGCGGTGTATATGTCTGCAAATTCTCTATGGACGTGGAAATTTTTTCAGGAAATTCCGGGATAAAGAGGTCAAATTAATTCTCGATGAGCTTTATGTTGACGACACTCACAAGAACTTTCTTTATCACGAGTACAGAAATCTTGCGCGGCGTTATCTTTCAACATGCAGGGGTGCGAATTACGCGAGCAGATTTATGGGATTTCGTCAGGCCAGTGATGAAGAAAAAGTATTGAAGGCTTGCGCAGATATCTGGCAGATGTCGAAGGGGATAGCGAAGTTGACGGGCCTTGAAGAGAGAATGCAAGTATTTATTGAGGCGTTTTATGACGAGTTGATGAATTTTTCGCCGCTCTGTCATGCTGAATATGAACGCTTGAACCAGTAAAAGGAGGAATTTTTGTTATGCCAGAAATGATGACCCAAGAAGTTATGCAGGAGCCCAAGCATATAATTTATCGTGAAGTTTCAGTGCCGGAGCCTGGACCGGATCAAGTTCTTGTGAAGGTTAAGAAGATTGGAATTTGCGGCTCGGATATTCATGTTTATCATGGAACTCATCCGTATACGTCATACCCGATTACACAAGGCCATGAGGTAAGCGCACAAGTTGTTAAAGCCGGAGATTACGTGAAGGATTTCAAGCCCGGTGATAGGGTTGTTCTTGAGCCTCAAGTTGTCTGCGGAAGATGTTACCCGTGTTTGCATGGCAAATATAATCTCTGTGAGAAGCTGAAAGTTTACGGTTTCCAGACGACGGGAACGGGGAGCGAATATTTCGTAGCTGATGTCCGGAATGTTACGCCACTTCCTGATGAGCTGAGCTATTCTGATGGAGCGATGATTGAGCCTCTTGCTGTTACTGTTCATGCAGCTAAACAATTTCCTGGCGTTAAAGGCAGTAAAGCTGTAGTGCTTGGCTGTGGTCCGATTGGAATTTTGCTTATTCAGTCGTTAAAGGCACTTGGAGCCGCTCAGGTTCTAGCTACGGATATTTCCGACGGAAGACTTGAGCTTGCAAAGTCGCTTGGAGCAGATAAAGTTGTGAACACGATGAAGGAAGACTACGCAAAAGCTCTTGTTGAGTTCTACGGACCTGATAAAGCCGATGTAGTTTACGAATGTGCCGGAAGCGATATTACAATGGACCAGGCAATCCAGAATGCGCGCAAGGGAAGCACGATAATTCTTGTCGCAGTCTTCGGGAAAAAAGCCAACGTTGACCTTGCGAAACTCAATGACAGCGAACTTGACTTGAACACATCGATGATGTATCGCCATGAAGATTTTGTTGACGCAATCCGCTTTGTTCAGGAAGGTAAAGTTCAGCTTAAGCCGTTACGTACAGCACATTTTGCGTTTAGAGATTGGCCGAAAGCTTATGAGTATATCGACAATAACCGTGAGACTACGATGAAAGTTATTGTTGATGTTGACCCTGACGAGAAAGACCAGTAAGAAAAATTTTACGCGGGGAGCTTGTCTCCCTGTTTTTTTTGCTCAAATTCTGATACACTCTCAACATCCCACACGACATTGCAAGATTAAACAGGAGGAATAATTATGCGTCTGACTTATGAAGGCCTCAAGGACAAAGCGAGCTGGAATAAAGCCGGAATAACGCTACCGAGTTACAACGTTGAAGAAGTTGCTGAACGAACCCGCAAAAATCCCTTATGGGTACACTTTGGGATTGGCAATATCTTTCGTATTTTCATCGGCGGAATTGCAGATAAGTTAATCACTTCCGGAGCAATTGACAGAGGAATTACCTGCATTGAAACTTTTGATTATGATGTTGTCGATAAGATTTACGCTCCGTTTGATAATTTAGCGCTCGCTGTAACTCTTCATGAGGACGGCCGAACTGATAAGCGCGTTTTAGGCTCATTATGTGAAGCTCTGAAGGCTCCGGCAGACTTTGCGAGGATGAAAGAAATTTTTGCGTCTGAAAGTTTAGAGCTAGTTTCGTTCACGATTACCGAGAAGGGATATGCTCTTCACGGTTCGGACGGGAAATATTTACGTTACGTTGAAGCCGACATGAACAACGGCCCTGAGAAATCGACGGGAGCAATGGCAATAGTTACGGCAATGTTATTCGAACGTTTCAAAGCTGGAGCTAAGCCCCTCGCGCTGGTTTCAATGGATAACGTCTCACAGAACGGGAAAAAGTTACGTGAAAGTGTTATCGAGACGGCTGAAAAATGGCAGGAGAAAAATTTTGTACCTGCTGAGTTCGTAGCTTATGTTAAAGATGAGAGCAAGATTGCTTTTGCCTGGACGATGATTGACAAGATTACGCCGAGACCGTCGGAAGATGTTGCGAAGATGCTCGGAGATTTAGGCGTTGATGACATGAGCATAGTTGTAACGTCAAAGAAAACGTATATTGCTCCGTTTGTGAATGCTGAGGAGCCGCAATATCTTGTAATCGAGGACAGTTTTCCGAATGGACGTCCTGAGTTTGAGAAGGCAGAAGCCGGAGTATTCATGACAGACAGGAAGACGGTAAATCTTTCTGAGAGAATGAAAGTTACGGCATGCTTGAACCCAATTCATACGGCTTTATGCACTTATGACTGCATGCTAGGCTACACTTTATTTGCTGACGGAATGCATGACCCGGAACTTGCGAAATTGGCTCAGACTGTCGGTTACGTTGAAGGTTTGCCGGTTGTTGATGACCCGAAAATTTTATCGCCGAAGAAATTTCTTGATGAAGTTTTGAACGTGAGATTTCCTAATCCATATTTAGGCGACACGAGCGCACGAATTGCTGTAGATATTTCGCAGATGGTCGGAATTCGCTTTGGTGAGACGATTAAAGCCTATGTTGCGCGCGACGGTTCAGCCGAAAAGTTAATTGGAATTCCTTTAGCGATTGCTGGATGGTTGAGATACTTGCTTGCTCTTGACGATAACGGGAAAAAGTTTGAGCTTTCACCGGATCCGATGATTGGGGAATTGACGAGACAGCTTGAAGGTATTGAACTCGGCAAACCTGAGACAGTCGGCGACAAACTCCGGCCAATTCTCAGCAACAAGAATATTTTTGAAGTTAATCTCTATGACGTAGGATTAGGCGGAAAAATTGAGACGATATTCAAAGAGGAAGTTGCGTGCTTAGGAGCAGTGAGAGCGACACTCAAGAAGTATCTAGCATAAGAACGTTTATGAATATTTCCCTCTGTCGTTATGATGGGGGGATTTTTGTTGTATCATGAAATGCAAATTTCATACGGAGGAAAAATTTTCATCATGAAAGGAATAGTCTTAGCAGGAGGAAGCGGGACACGTCTTTATCCTTTGACGCTTGTAACTTCCAAGCAATTATTGCCGGTTTATGACAAGCCTATGATTTATTATCCAGTCTCAATTTTAATGCAAGCAAAAATTCGTGACATCCTAATAATCTCAACTCCTGAAGACCTGCCGCGTTTTGAAAAGTTATTAGGTTCGGGCGAACAATGGGGCATAAATTTCTCGTATCAAGTTCAGCCATCACCTGATGGATTAGCTCAAGCGTTTATTCTCGGGAAAAATTTTATCGGCTCAGAATGTGTTGCAATGATTTTAGGCGATAATATTTTCTCAGGTCAAGGGCTAGTGCGAAGGCTTAATGACGCTGTGAATAACGCTGAAACTGGAAGAGGAGCTACGATATTCGGCTATTATGTTGAAGACCCTGAACGTTTCGGAATTGTTGAGTTTGACGAGAATAACCGTGCGATTTCTATTGAGGAGAAGCCGGAAAAGCCTAAAAGCAATTATTGTGTAACGGGCTTATACTTTTATGATAATCGAGTTGTGAATTTTGCGGAGAACTTGAAGCCCTCAAAACGGGGCGAGCTAGAAATTACGGACTTGAACAGAATTTATCTTGAGCATGGAGAGTTAAACGTTGAGTTATTAGGTCAGGGGTTTACGTGGCTAGACACTGGGACACACGAGAGCTTAGCCGACGCTACAAACTTTGTGAAAACTCTTGAGACACATCAACACAGAAAAATAGCGTGTCTTGAGGAAATTGCTTATCTTAACGGCTGGATTTCGAGCGAACAAGTTATGAGAGTTTATGAACAGCTCCGTAAAAATCAATACGGTCAATACTTGAAGGACGTAATCGAGGGAAAATACATAGATGCAAAACGTTAAAATTTTCGTAACTGGTGCGAATGGTCAGCTTGGACGAGATTTAATTCATGAGTTGACATCAAGAAATATTGAATGTATAGCGTCTGACATTCAGGAAAAATTTACGGGCCCGGAAGATTGCAGGTACATTCAGCTTGACATAACAAGTTATTCTGACGTTGAACGAGTTCTGACAGAAACGAAGCCTTCACGAGTAATTCATTGTGCTGCCTGGACAGCTGTAGATGCTGCTGAAGATGAAGCTAACAAGCCGAAAGTTTACGCTGTCAACGTCAAGGGAACAGAGAATATTGCGCGCGTGTGTGGTGAGAGGAATATTGTCATGACATATATCAGCACGGATTACATTTTTGACGGTTCAGGTTCACAAGCTCTAAAGCCTGAAGATGAGAATTTTGCGCCATTAAATTATTACGGTCAGACGAAATTTGAGGGAGAATTAGCGGTGAAAAAGTTCTTGCGTAAATTCTTTATAGTGCGTATAGCTTGGGTATTCGGGCCTCATGGGAATAATTTTGTGAAAACTATGTTAAAACTCTCAGAAACTCATGACACAATGCGCGTCGTCAAAGACCAAATCGGAACGCCGACTTACACGCCGGATTTAGCGAGGTTGCTTGTTGATATGAATTTGAGTGAGAAATTCGGGATTTATCATGCTACGAACGAGGGCGGATTTATAAGCTGGTATGATTTTGCGTGTGAAATTTTTGCTCAAGCCTGTAAAAATGTTAATGTAATTCCTGTGAGCACATCAGAATACGGCCAATCCAAAGCTAGACGTCCTGGAAATTCCAGACTCGACAAAAGCAAACTGAAAGCGCAAGGATTTTCATTATTACCAGATTGGCGAGACGCATTAAGGAGATATTTACAGAATGGGACAAATTAAAGTTGATTATAATGTGAATGGCATTGAGGGCTTATGCGTAATTACTCCGGCTGTTCACGGTGATAAACGGGGATATTTCAGCGAGACTTATAACTTGCGCGACATGCAGGAAGCCGGTTTGAATTATAATTTTGTCCAGGATAACCAGAGCAGCAGCGTCAAGGGAGTATTGAGGGGCTTACACTTTCAGATTAATTTTCCCCAGACAAAACTAGTTCGAGTGATTAGGGGCAATGTCTATGATGTAGCTGTTGACTTAAGACGTGAGAGCAAGACTTACGGGAAATATTTCGGCTGTGAGTTGAGCGAGGAAAATCACAAGCAACTATTAATCCCTAAAAATTTTGCGCATGGCTTTTTAGTCTTGAGCGAGATTGCGGAGTTTTGCTATAAATGCGATGACTTTTATCATCTGAACGACGAGGGCGGAATATTTTACGCGGATCCAGACATAAATATTAAATGGCCGAAAGTGGATTGTGAGATAATTTTATCGGATAAGGACAAGAAACAGCCATTCTTAAAGGAGCTGAACTCATGAAGATAATCATAACAGGGGGAGCGGGCTTTATCGGGAGCAACTTTATATTTCACATGCTCAAGGCTCATCCAGACGACGAAATTATATGCATAGACAAGTTGACATATGCGGGGAATATTAACACGCTGAAAGAAGTAATTGCAGAGGGGAAAATTAACTTTTTCAGGCTTGACATATGCGACCGAGCGAGGATTTACGAGTTATTTGAGCGTGAGAGGCCTGATATTGTCGTGAATTTTGCGGCGGAGTCTCATGTTGACCGTTCAATCGACAATCCCGGAATATTTTTATTCACTAACACGCTTGGAACCGGAGTTTTGCTTGACGCATGTATGAAATTCGGGATAAAACGTTTTCACCAGGTCAGCACCGATGAAGTTTACGGAGATTTGCCGCTTGACCGTCCGGATTTATTCTTCACTGAGACAATGCCGATAAAAGCGTCGTCGCCGTATTCAGCCTCGAAAGCTGGAGCGGACATGTTAGTTCTTGCGTATCACCGAACGTATAAATTGCCTGTGAGTATTTCGCGCTGTTCGAACAATTACGGGCCGTATCATTTTCCCGAAAAATTAATCCCCTTAATGATAATCAATGCGCTTCACGACAAGAAACTTCCTGTTTACGGTCAGGGAATAAACGTTAGGGATTGGCTTTATGTCGAAGATCACTGCCGAGCTATTGACATGATTATTCACGATGAAGCGTCGAACGGCGAGATTTACAACATTGGCGGCCATAACGAGATGAGGAATATAGACATTGTGAAGCTGATTTGCAATGAATTGGGAAAACCTGAGAGCTTGATTGAGTTTGTTACTGACAGAAAAGGGCATGACTTGAGATATGCGATTGACCCGACGAAAATTTACCTGCGATTAGGCTGGAGACCTGAGACGAGATTTGAAGACGGCATCAAGAAAACTATTAGCTGGTACTTGAACAATAAATTCTGGTGGGAACCTCTTATGAAGTGAAAGGGGTCGACGCGAAAATCACATCTCCGTGAAGTCTTGCAACATGAGGGCTTACGGAGATTTTTTGTGAGCGGCTTTGACAATCTGACTAATTCATGCCAAAAACGAGCAATTTTTGAGGAGGTCGACGCGCAACATGAAAAAATTTTTATGAGTAATTGCAAATGTTTGTGAAAGTGTAAAGATAATTATTGCGTAATTTGTGCAAGCGTGCTAAAATCTCAAACACAGTCAGGTGGCGGAGAGTTGACTGTTACGAACCTTCCTATAAGGATTTGAAATCCCTTTACCTTAAATTGAATGTTGTACTACTCAAATAATTAATATTGAGGATGTACCAAACAAAACTAAGGAAAAGAGGTTATCAACTATGTCAGATCACAGTATCACATTTGGATCCATTACGATTAGTGGAAATAATATTGATGTTACTATTAATCAATCAGCAACAGTTTATCATAATTATACGAAATATAATGAAGTTCACCATGAATCAAATTGTAATAATAGTAATGGTAACTCTAAATCTGTTCAAGATATTTTTGATGGAATGACAGAGATATTTTCTCAAATATTCCATTAATTAGTTATAAAGTTACGAACCTTCCTATAAGGATTACACTTTTCCTCTCATTCACATGGGGGGGAAAATTTTTTTATCCAGTATAATTACTCTCATATTCAACAGGGAGTGAGCATATTTGACCGAAGAAGAACAGAGACAAGTTCAGAATATTATCAACGCCAGGACAAAATTATTGACAGAAAAAGTTGCTCAGCAGGACGAATACATTACTTCTCTCAATGAACGGCTAGCAAGCACTACAGCTGAACTTGAGGCAAAAAAACAGGAAGTCTCTTCCCTAAAATCCCAAGTCTCAGAATATCAGGAACAGAATAAAAAGTTGTTATCGCTTGTCCAGGAGAATAAGCCCCTGCCTCAAACACAGCCGACAATTCAGCCTCAGGAGAAACCGAATTATCTCGTCTCGCTTTTACGTCAACACTTCAACTTTGACACGTTCAAGCCGGGCCAGGAAGAAATTATTAACTCGTTGTTATCCGGACGTGATGTGTTCTGTTCAATGCCCGACGGTTACGGAAAAAGTATTTGTTTCAGGCTCCCTGCCTTGTTAATGCCCGGTCTAACTCTTGCTGTCGTCCCCGAAGTTCCCAAAAATTTCAAGACTGATTTACACTCAGAAGCTCTCACTCCGAATTTATCAGCCACGAAGAAACGCGAGATCTTACGTAAAGTTAAAAATGGAAGCTGCAAAATTTTATACTCGGCTTTAAGCGAATTGACACAAGATGATATTGCAAGTTCTCTTAGCAAAGTTGAGATCTCTTTAGCCGCGTTAATTTCTTTCTGGGGAGTTCATGATGAGCTTGCTGACTGGAAAGATTTCATCGTCAACTTCACTAAAGCAAAATTCACAACGGGATTATTCACGAACTCGACAAGTCCGGCGCTGAGAAACGACTTAATGAAACTCGCCGATTTACGTTCACCGTTTAAACTTGTCACGGGCTTTGAGAGAAGAAATTTCACGTTCAAGATTACTCGGACTGAACACAAACTTGAAGCCTTAAGAGATATTCTCACGCATAAAAAGGATTTGCCCGGAGTAGTTTATTGCTCAACTCCTGAGGATACATACAAGCTCCGTGAAAATTTCAGGGATTACGAAAAAGTTATTATTTTACCGTTGGTGCTCTACCGTGAAGCTCTAAATCATGACGCAAGATTCGTAGTTCATTATGATTTACCTGAAAATTTAGGGGATTACTCACAGCAGATTACTTGTGCCGGAATTTCTAAGGCTGATTGTTTCTTGCTGGTCTCACGAAATGCCTTAAGAAACGTCGACAGGTCAGTGATAAAATTCTGCGATGATAAAGAACCTGAAAAAGTTTTGTTGTCATATCTCGGTCAAGATGAAAGTTTTACATCTCAAGTCTCATCACAAGAAAGCGTTGAACGTGAGAAAATTTCAGCTGATGACTTCTCTGATTTCGACTTCGGGAACGCTAACGAAGCTCAGAAAGAAGCAATCACATCTACAAACGGGCCAATGTTAATAATCGCCGGGCCTGGAACAGGAAAAACTTTCACACTCATTCAGCGTGCGGTATTCTTAATCCAGAAACGAAAGGTTAAGCCCGAAAATATTTTGCTCGCAGCATTCACGGATAAAGCAGCACGTGAACTTACAACGAGAATTACGGAAGAGTTATCAAATCGAAGCATTCACGCTGACACAAATTCTATGTTCGTCGGAACTTTTCATGTCATATGCGAACGAATTATCAATGATTATATCTCGTTTACCCGTTTCAAACGCGGCTTCAGAATTATGGACGACTTCGATCATGCTCACTTAATCTTGCGGAATATCAATAAATTTCTTGAGCTTGACGGAGCAGATGACGCTTTTAGGACACTCGGAAGATGGACAAGAGCTAAAGAGTTACGGGATTACATGAATATTTTGTACGAAGAGTTGATTGACCCCGAAGAGTTATTGCGGGACACTGACAAATCCGTAAATTTCTTTGGTAACGCTATGAAAATTCATGCTGAGATTTTAGCCGAGAATAATTCCCTGAGCTGGTCAGCTTTACTCGTTGAGACTTACAGGCTTTTGCGCGACAATCCCGAAATTCTTGAAGACATTCACGAGCAGATTAAATACGTCATGATTGATGAGTATCAAGACACTAATTATATTCAGGAGCAGTTAGCTTTCTTATTGGCCGGTGAGAGCAAAAATATCTGTGTTGTCGGCGATGATGACCAGAGCTTATATCGATTTCGAGGTGCTGAAGTCCGAAATATTTTGGAGTTCCCTGACAAGTTCGGCAAAAACGAGTGCAAGATAGTGAAACTCATGCTGAACTACAGATCCGAACACGGCATAATAAACTTCTTCAGTGAATGGATGAATAACACAAAATTTTTCACTTGGGGGAAATTCCGGCACGACAAGAAACTTGAGGCTTACAGGACTAATGAAAATCAGCCGTATCCTTCTGTTATGAGATTAGCGGGAATTAATGACAAGGCAGAATGGCACGAGAAAATTTTACACTTCATTAACTCGCTCAAGAACTCCGGAAAAATCACGGATTACAGCCAGATTGCGTTTTTGTTCAGGTCTGTTAAGGCTGCGGACGCTCAGGAACTCGCTAAATTCCTTGAGGATAATAATATAAATATTTACTCGCCCCGTTCAGATATGTTCTTCAAACGTGCGGAAGTCCAGTTTGCTATAGGCTGCTTAATCTCAATTTTCCCTGAATATCTCAAGTCATTAGAATCCGGAGCGTTTAATTTTCGAGGAGTTCAGCCTGGTTTTATCACGTATTACAGAAATTGCTTGAAGACCGTAGCAAGATATATTGACAAGCCGGCATATTCAGGCCTCAAGAAATTTTTGCTGGACAAACGAAAATTCCATCAGGATTTAACGGGTTATGCTGATTACGTTTATTCGGATTTGCTTTACGAATTATTCGCCTTCATGCCGTTCAATCATGCTCTCAACGTAAAAGTTACAGACACAGTGAAGAACGTCCGGCCCGCCCGAAATCTTGCTAAATTCATGGAGATTATCAAGAGTTACGAGCACAGCTACAACATAATCAACATCAACGCAAAATTCATGAACTCGCAATTCCAGGCATTAATGAATATCTTTCTTCGTTTTCAATATGAAGACGGCCTCGATGAATACGAGAGCGACAAGGAGAATATTCCGGCTGGACATATTGCATTCATGACGATTCATCAGGCAAAAGGTATGGAGTTCCCGATTGTCTTTGTTGATTCGATGTTCAGTTCTCCGATGCCGCAAAATCATCCAGACCGTAACGACAAGCTGATAAACGCAATTACGAGGAGATATTCACGCCGCCCGGAGTTTGAGCCGGAAGACCAGATAAAATATTTTGACTTCTGGAGATTATTTTACACGGCGTTTTCACGAGCTCAGGACTTGTTAATCTTGACTTGCACTGAGAACCATAAAACTCCTTCAGAATGTCTTGAAGCTGCTTACAATAAACTTGAGGACGCTGACGAAGTTTTTTCGTTTGAGAATGCCGAGATTAGTGAGCTTAAGGGTGCGGGCTTGAAGAATACATTTTCATTCACGACGGATATTTTGATGTATGAGACTTGCCCGATGAAGTATAAATTTTACACTGAGCTTGAGTTTACGCCGAAGATTACGCAGGCTGAGTTTGTTGGGAGCTTAATTCACGAGACGTTAGAGGAAATTCACAGGGCTGTAATCAATCACGAGGAAAATAAATTGACTGAGCAAAATATTTCAGAATGGTTCAGCATGAATTATGAGCATCTTTCACGAAGTCAGCAAAAATATTTGTCAAAAACTGCGCGAGAAAATATCTTAAATCAGGTCATGAATTACGTGAAGCGTCAGGGCAGCGATTGGTCAGCTGTTAGAAAGTCAGAGTATGAGATTAGCCTTGTTCGTGAGGATTATATTTTGAAGGGTAAGACGGATTTAATAAGTATCAGGGACGGTGAGACGGAGATTACGGATTTCAAATCAGGCAGCAAGCCCAATATTAACATTAATCGCGACCGTGAGAGGCTTGAAACTTATAGAAGGCAATTGAACGTTTACGCTTATCTTGTCGAGAAATCTTCGGGCCTGAAAGTGAACAGAATGAAGCTGTATTACACCGGCGAGAGTTCAGGAACTCCGGAGATAGTTTATGTTTATGATGAAGCTGAAGCCGAGAAAGTTATTGCGGGGCTTGATGAGACTGTGAGAAAGATTATCAGCAGGGATTTTGAGCATAGGACTTCGAATATTGACATTTGCCATGAGTGCGATTTTAGATTTTATTGCGGAAGGGAATAAACAAATATGGAGGCTTGTTTGGGGCCTTCATATTTCTCCTATGCTTTGATTGTCATTCAGCGTCAGACATTCCGAACCATCCGGAGTGATTAAATAGTCGTCCTCAATTCTTAAGCCTCCCCAGCCTTCAATGTAAATTCCCGGCTCAATCGTTACAACATCGCCAATCTGCAAAATATCCTTTGACGTTCGCGACAATCTCGGAGCTTCATGAACTTCAAGCCCTAAGCCATGACCCAAGCCGTGCAAAAATTTATCGCCGTAACCTGAATCAGCAATAACTTTTCGGGCGATTGCGTCAACTTCACAGCCGGAAATTCCAGGCCTTAACGCTTTTGCCGCTTCATGATGAGCACGCAATAAAATCTCGTTAATCTCTTTCGCCTTATCACTCACAGGCCCGAGCGAAAAGTTTCGAGTTATGTCGCTCATGTAGCCTTCGACCATTGTGCCGTAATCGACCGTGACAGTTTCACCTTGAGCAAATTTCTTCATTGTGGCCGGAGCATGACACATAGCACTTCTTTCACCAGAAGCAACGATAAAGTCATCATGAGCCCAACCCTTTTCAGCTCCGAGTAATTTAATCTCCTGCATCAGCATAATATCGAACTCGACTTCGGACATTCCGGGAAAAACTTTCTTGAGAACATTTCCGTATGCTTCACGGCCAATTTTCGCGGCTTGTTTAATTTTCTCGACTTCGTAAGCGTCTTTAGTTCTGCGCAATTTGGGAATAAATCCTGACGCGTCGATCCATTCAGCTTTAACCGGAGCAAAATATTTCGTGAAAGTCGCGTGTGAAATCTTCTCAGCCTCAAAGCCAACTCGTGAATAATCAGAACTTTTTATAGCATTCGCAAGATATTCGGGCATTGATTTTTCTGACTGAATTATTATCTTGAATGGAGATTGCATTTTAGCTTGCGTCGTGTAACGTCCATCGGTGATTAAAACTGCTTCGTTCATGGAGATAATTAATCCCGCTGAACTTCCACGAAATCCCGAAATATAATGACAGCTCTCTGAATTGGCCCGCTCATCGACGATTAAGATAAATGCATCGAGTTTTTGTTCGGACATTAAGGCGCGTAATTTCTCTAAACGTAAATAAATTATTGGTGTATTCATGTCTTATCGTTCACTGCCTTTGTTTAATTATGAGAAATATACTTAATTTCCTCTATACATTCAATTTTTAGAGTGCTTTTTCTTGTGTATATGAAAAATGAAAAACGGACTGCCCCATATGTTATAGCCGAGAGAAAAAATGTATGAGATATCAACGCCGTTCTTCCAAAGGACATAAGGAAGACTGAGCTGGTCTCGATGAGTGAAGCGTTGAATTTGTTCCCACCATTGCTCCATTAATGAATTTACTTCCGGATCATTACATTTGCGAATTATCACGGCGTTTTCAGTTACTCCGAAACATTCAGGCATTCCCTTACTCTTGTAAAAATCCATTTGAGCCTTTACGTCTTTATATGGCAAATCCTTATGTACAAAGGCCATCCCAGCTTCTGCGTAAATATCATTTCTCGGGTTCATATGAGTTGCAATAGTTTTGCCGCTTTCAATTAACGAATAAACCAGAGGCTTAATGTCGCAAGTAATTCTGATTTTGCCGTCAATGTAAATTGTATAATCATATTTCTTTCCTGTTGCTTCTTCTGAAAGAAACTCATCTGGGTGGAGCTTAACATATCTATTTTTTCTTGCGTTGCTTAGATTATCAAGATATGATGGTAAAGCTTTAACTTGCCATGCCCCCCCCCCCATTAGTATGAATTACTGAGTCAGTGAAAGCATAATAATCAATATTATCATCAACGTAAATTGGATCCCTCAGTTCATCATAGCCTCCGGTGATAGCTGTATAAACTGCAATTTTTATATCAGGGAAAACTTTTTGCGTAGGCATGAAGTCGTCAATTTTGTTTAATATCCTGCCGGACTTTTTCTCCATAAAATGTACTCTGCCGTAATGGTAGCAAATGTAACGAAATAGATGTTTTATCCATAGTAACAACAATGACGGCTTACTATAAAGTCTCAATAATCTTGGCCTCTTGCGTTCCATAGAAAACTCGGTTTGAGTTTTTACTTCCTTGTAAAGTTCACGTACTACATCATTAAGGCTGGTACTCAATTTAATTCCTCCTTTATGAATTTGCTGAAGGTTTCTTTTTCCTTAAGAACCGTATCAATTATCCAGTCAAATTGTTCCGGCCAATCCTCTTTGTCAGTAAGCTTCGCAGGATTTTTCTTCACACTTATTCTGCAGGCCTTTCCATCAGGGAGTTCAAGCCAATTATAATTCAATCCGCATTCAGCTTCAATTTCATCTTTACGTCCAACAAGATACATGAATAAATTCTTGTCGTCAGCTATAAATAATCCCGTCTCGATTTCGTCAGGCATTCTCGTAACCTGAATACTGCAGCCAGGACGGCCAATTCCAAAGACAACGCCGTAATGTGATGAACTCTTCCAGCGTTTATAGCTTCCTGCAAACTTTTTATTGCTCGCGTCATCACTGAAAGCGTAATCCTGAAACTTTTCCCAATATTCAAAGCGTAATTCTTCAAGATTAATTATGATCTCGTGATTATCTTTTGTCTTGGTGCCGGGCTTAATAAGCGTGTTAATCCTGATTGCTGAGGCCGAACCTCCAACCGCGTATAATTTCACGTCGCAAAGGTAAAATTCCGTCTCATTATTCGCGTGAGAGTTAAGCCAGGTAAAAGCGGCTTTGTGTTCTTGAAGCGCGTGCTTGACGATATAGATTATTATGTTTGCATTTTTAGCGGCGGCATTAGTTATGAGATTTCCGAGATATTCACTGCTTGTCTCTGTGAGCTGACTGCCAATAAGAATTTTCCGGTTTGTGCCAATCTCAGAAGCTAAGATATTATCATTAACTTCTTCGACAGCAATATTAATCCCGACAGCATCCGAAAGAATTTGCATGTTCTCATTCTTAGCGAGCCATTCAGGAAAATCTTTTGCCTCATTCTGCCAGACCGTACGGACATCTTCAATCTCATCAAGCCTACCCAGCGTAACCAAAATATTCACCTCGAGAAATTTTTTACACAGAGAAATTCTATCATGTCAGGTAAAATATCACGCGTATAATATCAACATGTTTAATTCAAACTGGAATAATTCATTATGCAATTCACTTCGTCGCAAAATTGGTCAGGCTCTCGCGAAATGGCATATGATTAACGAGGGTGATAATGTTCTTGTTGGACTTTCAGGAGGCAAGGACAGCTTAATTCTGCTTCATTCACTTTACGAGTTCGCACGGAGAAGTCCGGTAAAGTTTTCAATCGCAGCATTCACCGTAAAACTTTCAGGAATGAATATTTTCCCTCTTGAAGAATATTGCTCCGGGAAAAATATACGCTATGAAATTCTTGAACAACCGATAATCGAGATTATTCACGCAAGAAACGAGAAATCCCCGTGTTCATTCTGCGCAAACATGAGACGGGGAATTATAAGCTCTTGGGCCTCACAGAACGGCTTCAACAAATTAGCACTGGGACATTCACTCGATGATGCCGTCGAGACTTTCTTTATGAATTTGCTTCATGCCGGACGAGCGAAAAGTTTTCAGCCTGTTGCTCACATGTCAAGAACGAATGTTACTGTGATACGACCTCTTGTGCTTGCAAGTGAAGCGGCGATTATCGACGAAGCAAAACGCCTTGAGCTTCCCATTATTCCGAGTGCGTGCCCGTTCGCCGGACATACTGAGAGACAAAGAACGCGTGAATTTATTGCGGAATTGAGAAAAAATATTCCTGATTTATACGCAAAAGTTACTCATTCGCTCGAAACTTTATCAGATAATGACAGCTGGAGAGCTTAAGCATATTGGAAAGTCATTCACACATTCACAACTTTATCAACACACGACAGCCAAAAACGCGTAAATTTTGTTATTTTGGAACTGAAGCGAATAATTTCTTGCGTTTCTGGACGACATTATATTTCGGGTTAGCCTGCTTGATTAATGCTTCCATAACTTCCGGATCGTCCGGCAAATGATATGTGCATAAGGCCAATTTCGGAGCAAAACGTGCGAGTGTCTCTTGAGCTCCGGCCAATAATTTACGCTCGAAACCTTCAATGTCGCATTTGATGAAGTCAACACGCTCAAGATTATTTTCACGGACGAAATCATCGATTGTCGTAATTTCTACAGCACCTTCTTTATCTTCGTGAGCATTTGCTGTTCCCATATTCCCGGATATACTTACACGGCCGCATGAACTTCCTAGTGCCTTTTTGACCGGCCTAATCCCTGAGTTAAGTTCTGCTGTCTTGACGAGAACATCATAATTTTTATCGTCAGGCTCAAACGCATAAACAACAGCCCCTTTAGCTGAAGCATAAGCCGCAAAATCTCCGATCCAGCTTCCGGCATCTATAACTATATCTTCTTTGTTTACTCTCACGTCAACGCGCTCATTAACAAGGCTGTATGGGCCTTCAGGAAGAAGATAGAATAAATCATTAATATCTTTCTCGTCATAATTATCGTTGAAGTTCAAATAGCAGTAAAAGACATCCGGCATGCTATGATGAAAGAAACTTGCTGCGTATTTTTCGCTTAAAACTGGAATTTTCGCGTCTTTGAACCTGTAATAATCCGGCCCGGCATTTCCTGAAGTTTTCAGCTGTTTAATCATTCTTCGTGCTAATAATCTATCACCGAAATTTATATTGATCTTGAAAATTTGCCTGAAATTCCTGAAGTTATATCAAAAATAAATTATGAATGCGGAAATATATCATGTCTTTTAAATATCGCAGGTTACACCGAACCTCAGTCCATTTTTGAAATGACCAATGAAAATTTTGAACGTACCTATAAAATTAATGTTTTTGCTCCCTTCGTTTTAATGAGAGAATGCGCTAAATATATGCGAAATACAGGCGGAAAAATTTTAAATGTCGCCTCAACCGCCGGAATAAATTCAAGACCGGGATGGTTGAGTTATGCTTCATCAAAAGCTGCCGTTATTGCAATGTCCCAAACTTTAACAGCAGAATTATTGGAATATGGTATAAAAGTTTATTGCGTGTCACCCGGAAGATGTGCCACGAATTTACGTAAAAAATTAGCTCCAAACGAAGACCCCGCGACAATAATGCAACCTGAAGAAGTAGCGAAAATTATTTGTGATTTAATATCACCAGATGAAAATTGTCTTTATGGACAAAATATAATAATCAGAAAGCAAATTTATAAAATTTAAAAAAACGCTTAAAAGCATTAAAATTTATATTCGGGAGAAGTGCGGATTAAATAGCATTAAATTAAAAATTTCCGCACTAGTATTTTGTAAATGAAAAAACGTGTATTAAGCGCAATGCGTCCGACTGGTGCTTTACATTTAGGACACATGGCCGGAGCTTTGAGCAATTTTGTAAAGTTACAGAACGATGAAAATTATGAATGTTTTTACAGTATAGCTGATTGGCACGCGTTGATGTCAAATTATGCTGACAGCGCTAACACCGGAGAATATTGTTATATGGCGTTACTCGATTGGCTTTCGGTTGGTCTTGATCCTGAAAAAAGTCCGCTGTTTATTCAGTCGCACGTGCCTCAACATGCTGAACTCGCTCTCGCTTTGGGAATGATTACGCCGCTTGGATGGCTGTACAGAAATCCAACGTATAAAGAACAGATCGAAAACGTAAAAAACAAAGATTTAAGCACTTACGCATTTTTAGGATACCCGGTTTTAATGGCCGCTGATATTTTGTTATATCGTGCCAGTTTGGTACCAGTCGGCGAAGATCAGAGCGCACATTTAGAATTAAGCCGCGAAACCGTGAGAAGGTTTAATAATTTCTTCGGCGAAAATATTTTAATCGAACCTCAGCCATTATTTACGCAAACTCCAAAAGTTCCGGGAATCGACGGGCGAAAAATGAGTAAATCTTACGGAAATTCATTGCAGATTTCAGAGCCTGAAAAATCTATGTGGGACAAATTACGCACAATGAAAACTGATCCGGCACGAATGAGAAGAACAGATCCAGGCGACCCCGAAAAATGTCCGGTCTGGGATTTACATAAAGTTTTTAACCCCGATGAAAACGAAAAATTAGAAATTCGCGAAGGCTGCAAAAATGCAAAAATCGGCTGCATCGATTGCAAGAAAAAATTAAATGCTCATATTCAGGAAATGTTAACACCTGTCCGAGAACGCCGTGCTAAATACGAAGGGAATAAAAAATTACTCGACGAAATTTTAGCAAACGGTGCAGAACGAGCCGAAAAAGTTGCGCGCGAAACTATGAGCATGATTTATCCTGCAATGGGGTTATTAATTAATCCAAAGCGTTAAAATTTTTAAGGAGGTTTTTTATTTATAATGTTTGTTGAAACAAAAGTACTTGACACGGAACAGGGACAAGCCTTTTTAATCCCTGAAGAACTTAGGACGAAGGATACAGAGTTTTTTGTTGAAGAAAATGATGGAGTTTATACATTTTGTCCGATTAATGATTATTGGATTCCATTAATGAAAAGGGATGGTTGGTTATGAGATTAAAAACAAAAATTATTCAAACTGAAGAGGGATCTGCGTTATTAGTTCCAGATGAGTTTAAGACTAACGAGAAAAAAATTTTAGTGAGTGGATCTAGCGGAGCTTATGTATTTGGTCCAGTTGATGATCCAATGAGACCATTTAGACAAGTAATAGGAACTTTTCCGGAAAATTTCATGGAAGATCGTGAACAGCCCATGTTAAACGATAAGCCTTATTAAAAAGAGGAGAAAAATGTATCTTCTTGACACAAATATTTGTATTTATGCAATCAACAAAAAATATCATTCAGTTACAGAAAAATTATCGTTGATCCCTAAAAAAAATATTTATATTTCGACTGTAGTTATTTCTGAATTGATGTTTGGAGCTGAAAAAAGTAAATGGGGAGCAAAAACCCGTATGAAAATGGAGGAATTTTTATTCCCGTTTAATATTATTCCGTTTACTCGTGAAGACGCTGAAACTTGCAGAAAAATCAGGGCTTATCTCGCTAAAAAAGGTAAGCCTATAGGATTTTATGATGTTATGATCGCTACTCAAGGAATTTCAAGAGGTTTCACCGTCATAACTCATAACACTGAAGAATTTTCAAGAATCCAAAATATAAAAATTGAAGATTGGACGATTTAAATTAATATGCGATTAAATTCATTTTTGGCTTCGTGCGGAGTCGCTTCAAGACGTAAAAGCGAAATAATAATTTATTCAGGAAGAATTACTATTAACGGCAAAATAATTTTAATTCCGTTTTATGATGTCAACCCCGAAAAAGATATTATAAAATTTGACGGAAAAATTTTAAAATTGCCGGAAGAGTTTTCATATTACGTCATCAATAAACCGGCCGGATATGTCTGCGCAGTCAGTGATAAATTTGACCCGGTCATTTTAGATTTATTGCCCCAAAATGAAAAAAGATTATATCCCGTCGGAAGACTCGATAAAGATACTGAAGGATTATTAATTATTACGAATGACGGAAAATTTACACAAAGCATTTTACACCCTTCAAATGAAATTCATAAAGAATACGAAGCGTTATTAAATTCTCCCGTCAGCAATTCAAAATTAAATTTGTGGCGAAAAGGTTTCGAGATAGAAAATAAAAAAATTGTTCCGCTCTCAGTAAAAATTTTAAAGCGCGAACCGCTAGGGCAATGGCTGTCCGTTGAAATCGCAGAAGGCTTAAAACGTGAAGTAAGAATTATGGCGCGTCAACTGGGATTCAAAATATTAAAATTAATTCGCAGAAGAATAGGCAAAATGATTTTGAAAAATTTAAATAATGGTGAATTTACTAAATTGTCATTTTTAGAGCTGCATAATAAAATATTTTCGGGAGGATCGGTGTAAATTTTATAAGGAGGCAAGCATGATGAGCGATAATGAAAATTTAAACCAGAATAATAACCAGGTTCAAGGCGACGAAAATAAAACGGAATTTGATGAGGAACGCTCAAGAGAATTAATCAGAACGAGAATTTTAAGTAAATTACAAGATATAAAATCATTTCCTCAGTTTGTGCTCGAAACAATGAGAAAATTAAATGATCCTACAAGTAACGTCGCTGATGTCGCTAAAAGTTTGTCGCGCGATGAAGGTTTAGTTTTACGCGTTTTAAAATTGGCAAATTCCGCAGCTTACGGAGCAGCCCGAAATATTTCGAATATACAGGATGCCGTCTCTTTATTGGGTTATAAAGCAGTCAGCAATATTATTCTCGCAGCTTCCGTGTATTCTTCAATGGATAAAGGTCTGTCGGGTTATGCTTTAGATCGCGGAGAATTATGGCGGCACTCTTTAACCGTAGCTTATTGCGCGCAACATTTGGCAAAAGAAACCGGGAAAGTGAGTTCAGATGATGCATACGTCGGAGGATTGTTGCACGACATCGGCAAAGTAGTTTTAAATGATTATGTCAGATTCGGTTACGGCATAATTGTAAAAATGGTCGAAGAATCCGGAATGCCCTTTATTGAAGCTGAATTACAAGTGTTGGGTTTTGATCATTCTATGGTCGGCGAAATGCTTACGGAAAAATGGGGGCTTCCCGAATCTCATAAAATTGCCGTCGCTTATCATCATAAACCGAACGAATTACCGGAAGATAAAAAGAAATATCAGCCGTTACTCGATGTCGTCAGCGTTGCAAATTCCGTCTGCTTAATGTTAGGTATAGGACTAGGCGCAGATGGTCTGCAAAATTATATTTATCCTGAAACGCTTGAGAGATTAGGCATTACTGATTTTGAGGGATTAATGGCCGACATGATAGATTTCACGGCTTCGCTCTCTCATGATGCCGGGTTCACATCGGGATTTTAGATTTTAGATTTTAAATTTTAAATTTAATAATGTCTTACGTTATTACGATTGATGGACCTGCCGGAGCTGGTAAAAGTTCAGTCGCCAAAATTCTAGCGAAAAAATTAGGAATAAATTACCTCGATACAGGTGCTATTTATCGCGCTATAGCTTTAATTTTGAATTCAGCTGAAATAAAATCCGATGATGAATTAAATATCAGAGAAGCATTAAACAACATCAAAATAGAATTACAGGACGGTAAAATTTTCGTGAACGATCTGGACGTAAGTAGCGAAATAAGAACGCCAGAAGCTGATAAATTAGCCTCCGAATATTCTGCCGTCCCCGCTGTCCGTGAAGCTTTATTAAATTTGCAGAGAGTTCAAATTTTTCACGGCTCTTTAATAGCTGAAGGCCGCGACGTTGGAAGCGTAGTTTTTCCTGATGCTGAATTAAAATTTTTTATTACAGCCAGTCCCGAAGCTAGAGCTAAAAGAAGATTCGAACAACGCAAACGCAAAGGCTTAAGCGCAAATTATAACGAAATTTTAAACGCAATTAACTCGCGAGACGATAACGACAGCCATCGCAGATTATCCCCGTTAAAAGTTCCAGAAAATGCAATTTATATCGACACCTCCGAAATGTCTCAAGATCAAGTAATAAATAAAATTTTAAATATCGTTGCAAAAAAGGAATTGAATTAATTTTTATCATGAAACAAAACCGCATATTTTATTTTATAGTCAAATATTTTTTTAAGATTTTATTAAAAATTTATAATCGCTGCTCTGTCGAATGGTTATATAATTTAAAGCCAGATGATCACGTCATAATTGCCTGCAATCACGTGAGCTATTTAGATCCGTTAATAGCCGGCTGCTTTTTCCCAAGACAGTTAAAATATTTGGCGAAGATCGAATTATTTAAATTTTGGCCGTTTAAAATTGCAATTGAAGCATTAGGCGCAGTACCAGTCTCAAGAGAATCAGGAAATTCCGCAGCAGGAGCTTTAAAAGGATTTATGAAATTATACAGAGAAGGCAATGACGTTTTAATTTTTCCAGAAGGCGGAAGAAGTCCGGACGGAAAATTACAAGTTTTGGAAGCTGGTGTCGGATTAATTGCAGCTCACGAACATGCGCCAATTTTACCGGCGTTTATTCACGGAGCTTTTAAGGCCATGCCGACGGGAGCATTTTTTGTGAAGCCAGCAAAAATAAAAATTACTTTCGGAAAATTAATTAAATTGGATGAACAGGAATATTTAAAAAGAGATGCGCGGGAAATCATTATGAAAAAATTAAATGAAGCGTTTCAAGAACTAGAGGAGAGAAATTAATTTAAAAATGTTTATTAGCATGACTGGTTTTGGCCGAGTCGTAAAAAATTTTGAGTGGGGTTCCGTCATGGCCGAAATTTCTTCGGTTAATCATCGTTATCAGGATTTTTCAGTGAAGCTTCCGAGAGAGTTAACAATTTTAGAAAATAGATTATTGATTTCTATGCGAAAATTAATAACTCGCGGTAAAGTCAAATTAAATATTGAAATTAATTTAAACTCCGGCACAAATATCCCGTTTGTAGACGAAAGAGCTTTTTTAAATTTTTATGATCACGCCGAAAAAATTGCGCTGTTAAATAATTTGAGCATAAGTAGAGATATAAATAATTTTTTGATGGTTCCCGGAATTGTCAGCGAAAATAATTTAGCTCTTGAGATCGCGGAAGCTAATCCCGAAATTTTAGAGGAAATTTTACAAAACGTAATTAATGACATGCTCGACATGAAAAAATCTGAAGGCGAAAAAATTTATAATTTAATTGCAAACGATTTAAATATATTCGAGAACATAATAAAAAATATTTCGCTACGTTGGGAAATTGCTAAAAATGAAGCGATCGAGAATTTACGCTCAAGAATTGAAAACGTTACGCAAAAATATAATTTGGAAATTGATGAAAACAGAATCGCTCAGGAAATTAGTTTAATGTCCGATAAATGGGATATTTCTGAAGAGTTATCCAGATCACTCGCTCACATCGAAAAATTTAAAATTATTATGGACGCTGAACAATCTTCAGGTAAAAAAATAGATTTCTTAATACAGGAAATGAACCGCGAAATTAATACGATCGGATCAAAAGCAGCTGATGCAGAAATTAGATGGAACGTTGTCGAAGCTAAATCAACCCTCGAAAAAATACGCGAACAAATTCAAAATATAGAATAAAAATAAAATATTAAAATGTCAAAATCAGGAAAATTATTTGTTATTTCAGGTCCAAGCGGTGCAGGTAAGGGATCATTATGGAAAATCGCCGTGAAAGGTTTAGAGATGAAATATTCTGTGTCCTGCACAACCAGACAGCCAAGAGCCGGAGAATTAAACGGACGGGAATATAATTTTATGAGCCGCGAAGATTTTCAAAAAAATATTAATGCCGGTGAGTTTCTCGAATACGCTAACGTTCACGGAGAATTTTACGGAACTTTAAAGAGCGAAGTTTTAAATATTTTAAATTCCGGTCATAATGTTTTACTTGAAATAGATGTACAAGGGGCTTTAAATGTTAAATCACAAATTCCAGAAGCAATTTTAATTTTTATCGCGCCTCCATCAATCGAGGAATTACGAAAAAGATTAACCGGACGTAACACGGAAAAACCGGAAATTATAGAATTAAGATTAAAAAACGCGTTACACGAAATGGATTTAAAAAATAAATATGATTTTGTGATCATTAACGATAATATTAATATTGCAGCTGAAAAATTGAGAAAAATATTTATTGATTGAAGGAGAATATTAAATAATTGGGATTTGAATGGGATAAAATTACGCGTTGGATATTATTTGCAGCTGGTTTAATTTCTGGAGCGATGGCAGGATATTTATTTTATATTGGCAAAAATTCGACGGGTGCCGCATATATGGCGATGACAGTCGGTTTTTTGTGTTTTGCAACTCGGACGGGGATTTTTAGGGCTGATAAACATAAAAATAATAATATCAACGATGAAAATAAAAAATTTCGCGAAATTGCTTTAATGATCGCAGAAATATATATTTTAAGCTTAAAAAATATTGGCCGGACGATCCCTCCATCAAGTAAAGAACTTCAGGAAATTGAAGAGGATTTAAAAAATTTTATGCAGAATATGAACATAAACAATGACGAAACAGAAATAATATTAAACGAATTTGATAAATTAAAAAATCGTTCACGCTTGAGTGACGGCGGAAGAGCTTTTTTAAAGAATGCAAGACTATAAAAAGGAGAAAATATATTAATTTAAATGGACAAGAAAAAATTTTCAGTTGGGTATTTTATAGCCGCCATAGTAATAATATGGTTGTTCGCTGAATATATTTATAAGCCTTACACGGAAAGTAAATCAGAAGTTCCGTACAGTGAATTTTTAGAGGATTTAAACGCGCAAAATGTTGAAAAGGTCGACATAACCGAATCACGAATAATTTTTAAATTAAAAGAAAATTCGAGCGCAGATATTACAAAACCAGAACAACGGCCAGTAATAGGCGGAGTAATTTTTAATAACAGCTCAAAAATAAAAAAACCTGAAACCATTAAGAGCGCCGTGAGATTGCCCGACCCGTTTTTAATTGAACGATTGATCAGCGGTGATATTGAATTTGGAGGGATCGCCCAGCGTAATAGCTTATTAGATATGTTAATGGGAATTTTTTTGCCGATGCTTCCGCTTGTAATAATCTGGTACATAATTTTCAGGAATATGGGCGGAGGTGGCGGGATATTTTCATTTGGGAAGAGCAGAGCTAAAGAATTACAGGGCGAAATGACCGGAGTATTATTTAAAGATATTGGCGGAGTCGGTGAAGCAGAAATCGAATTGCGCGAGATAATAGACTTTTTGAAGGACCCTAAACGTTTTGATAAATTCGGCGCGAAATTGCCAAGAGGCGTTTTATTAGTTGGACCTCCCGGAACCGGAAAAACTTTGCTCGCAAAAGCTACAGCAGGGGAAGCGGGTGTGCCGTTCTTTTTTATGACTGGTTCGAGTTTCGTTGAAATGTTCGTTGGGGTCGGAGCCGCTCGCGTTCGTGATTTATTTGATCAAGCTAAGAAAAAAGCTCCGTGTATAATTTTTGTCGATGAAATTGATGCAATTGGACAGTCGCGAATGAGAAATTTTAATTCAAATTCTGAACAGGAAAATACTTTAAATCAATTATTGGCCGAAATGGACGGGTTTGCAACAAATAACGGCGTTGTAATAATGGGAGCAACTAACAGGCCGGAAATTTTAGATCAGGCTTTATTACGTCCCGGAAGATTTGACAGACAAATACAGGTCGTTTTACCAACTGAAGAGGGGCGCGAAGAAATTTTAAAAATTCACACGAGAAATATTCCGCTTGATCCCGAAATTGATTTAAAAAATATTGCGAAAGTTACGCCGGGATTTTCTGGGGCAGACCTCGCAAATATCGCAAATGAAGCTTCGTTATTGGCAGCTCGCCGCAACGCCGAAAAAGTAAACATGAACGATTTTGATCTCGCAATTGAAAGAGTTGTAGCAGGTTTACAAAGAAGAACACCATTAACGCCGGAAGTTCGTAAAAAAGTCGCGTACCATGAAACCGGCCATGCTTTAGTAGCTTGTTATTTACCCGGTTCCGATCCAGTTCATAAAGTCAGCATAATCCCGACAACTAAAGGCGCACTCGGTTATACTATGCAAATGCCGACCGAAGATCAATATTTAATAAGTGAGAGCGATTTAAAAAATAAAATGGCTGTAATGTTGGGCGGACGTGCAGCGGAATTATTAATTTTTAACGAAGCTTCAACAGGTGCATCGAACGATCTCGAACGCGCTACGGATATAGCTCGGCGAATGGTTACAGAGTTTGGAATGTCCGAAAAATTAGGGCCGGTGCGTTACGCAAATTCTTCAATGATGTATTTACAGGGCGAAGCAGGAAACCGCGATGATTTAGGCGAGAGCACTTTCGGAATAATTGACGGCGAAATTAAAAGGCTTGTAACAGAAGCGCAAGAACATTCATTAAATATTTTGCGTGAACATGAAAAAGTTTTACACGAAGTCGCGAAAAGTTTACAGGAAAAAGAAGTTATCACGAGCGATGAAATTGAGGCGTTTGTGAAAAACGAAAATGATAATAATAATAATAATATTCAGGAGGGAAATTAAAAATTATGAAAGATCAAAATTGCGGTTATTGTATGCGCGGTGAATTACTTGAAAAATTTGGGATTTACGTTTGTGATCTCAGCGTTAGCTCACTCGTTTTATTTAAGGAACAAAGCCATCCCGGACGCTGCATCGTTGCTTATAAAGATCATGTAAGCGAGATCGTAAATATTTCGGACGAAGAGAGAAATGCATTTTTTGCGGATGTTAACCGGGTTGCGAAAGCTCTTCACGCAATTTTCAAGCCCGATAAAATAAATTATGGTGCTTACGGTGATACCGGTTGCCATTTGCATATGCATTTAGTTCCGAAATATAAAGACGGATTCGAGTGGGGCGGAGTTTTTGAGATGAACCCGAATAAAAAATTTTTAACCGAACAGGAATATAAAAGCATAATCGAAAAGTTAAAGGCGAATTTGTAAATTATTGAATTATTGAATTATAAACACTTTTATTTTTTCAGCTCCTCGCAGGAAATTTTGTGCGGGGGTTTTTTTATTATGCTGGGATTCAGATTTTAAATTTAATTTAATTTAATTTTTTTTATGAACTGGACGCAAATTAAATTTTGTTATGATCTTCCTAACTTTTTTTATTTGGCTCGGGAGTTTTCTTTTTTTCGTTATCAATGTGCCGTCATCGTCCAATCTTCCAAGACATTTTTCTTTATGTTTAACTTTTCCGTTTTTGTCGCGGTAGCCTTGAATTTCATAAAGATATGTTATATTATTTCTCAGGCGTTTTTTTAAGTAAGTCAAAATATTACGAGACCTCCTTTACAAATTTGCGAAATATAAAATAAAAATAAATAAAATTTTAATTATCGAAATTATACGGGGAAAAAAATATTTTTGCCACAACATTTGCCACAACAAAAAAATTAATTTGTCACAGCGTTAAAGCAAATCCATAAAAAAAATTTTTTCGATAAAGTTACGAATTAAAAATATTTTTTGCTCATCTGCTCATCGCTGAAATTTTGTGCGGTGAGTTTTTTATTATGCTATTGTGTAAAATAAATTCTGAATTTTCAAGGAGGGGAAATTTACAAGTGCGATCAAAAAAAATTACTGTAAGCGACATGACAGAAGGGACAATCTGGAAACATTTAGTATATTTTGCATTGCCTTTATTCATCGGGAATATTTTTCAGCAATTATATAACACTGTCGACAGCGTAGTAGTCGGGAATTTTGTCGGCTCTGATGCTTTGGGCGCAGTCACTTCAACGATTCCGATCGTTATAACTTTAATAGGCTTGTTTATCGGCCTGACAATGGGAGCGAGCGTAATAATTTCGCAATTTTTCGGAGCAAAGGACATAAAAAATTTAAGAAAAGCAACTCACACCGCAGTATTATCGGCTGTAATATTATCGTTTATAATTGCTTTAATCGGATATTTTTCAACGCCTTTTTTATTGAGAATGATGAACACTCCTGAAAGCGTCATGAAAGAAGGAATTATATATTTACAAATTTTTTCTTTAGGGCTTCCCGGCTTAATGCTTTATAACATGGGTTCAGCAATTTTAAGAGCGGTCGGAGATTCAAAGAGGCCGTTATATTTTTTAATATTGTCGTCAGTGTTAAATATAATTCTTGATTTATTATTTGTAATATATTTTAAATCAGGAGTTGCAGGGGTAGCATATGCCACAATAATTTCGCAATTTGTTTCCGGCGCAATAATATTTTACATATTATTTAATTCTCATGAATGTCACAGCCTGAGTTTTTCAGAAATGAAAATACACGTAAAAATTTTAAAAAAAATAATCGCCGTCGGAATGCCTGCAGGTTTACAAATGGCTTTGACTTCGTTTTCAAATATTTTTGTCCAGGCTTATATAAATTCATATGGCGCAGCGAGTACGGCAGGCTGGGGAATATATGCGAGAGTTGATGCATTTGTAATTTTGCCAATTCAGAGCATGGCAATGGCAATAACTACATTTGTGGGACAAAACGCGGGAGCATCTAAACCCGAAAGAATTAAAAAAGGTTTGCGGGATTGTATGATAATTTCAATAAGTATTTCGTTAATTATCGTTGGAATTTTATATATTTCTGCGCCGTTCATAGTAAGTTTATTTAATCGTGAAGCGCAAGTATTATATTACGGCGTTTTATTTTTGAGATTAAATAGCATTTTCGACCCGTTTAACGTCACAAATCAAATTCACGCTGGAGCATTACGAGGGGTGGGCGATGCAAAAACCCCGATGATTATAATGCTGTTTTCGTTCGTAATTTTTCGGCAAATATATTTATTTATAATTTCGAGGTTGACGAGTTCAATATATTTTATTGCGATTGGCTATCCGGTCGGGTGGATTTTGTGCAGTACTTTGATGCTGATTCATGTTAAGCTCAGCGGCTGGGAGAAAAAAATTTCAGTGTTGAAGTTGAAAAATAAATAATAATTTTATATATTTAATTCCTGTTTGTGAAAATAATTAAATAATTTTGCGAGCAGGATTTTTATAAAAATCAGTAATTCACACACTGAAAATTTTCATGAAGGGGCGTTAAAATTGTCAGGTCAGGTCAGGTCAGGTCAGGTCAGGTCAGGTCAGGGGCATATATTGCTCGTTGCGTTATGCGGGAATTATAATATAGGCAATAGGGTTCAGCATTACGCGTTACAGGAGGTAATAAAAAATTTAGGTTTCGAGGTTGATAATTTATTTCATTTTGATGAAATATATCCCAAAAAATTGACAGTTGCACAACGCGTAAAGAAAATAATTAAATATATGCTCGCATCTTTGGGAATAAAAAAATTTAAATTATCGCTGATCTCCGAGCGTAATTTTTTAGACAGAACAGAAATATTTAATGAGTTTAACGATAAATATATAAATAATAAAATCCCCGTTGATATTAATAAAATTATTAATTCCGATAGTGTGCAATATAATAATAATAATTATAATTTTGTTGTAACTGGCAGTGATCAGATTTGGAGTCCGCTTTATTCAGGTAAAAAAATGTTACAGTACTTTTTATTAGAATTTGTTGAGCCGAATAAGCGCGTAAATTATGCACCGAGCTTCGGAGTTACAAAAATTTCTGACGAAAGATATAACGAGTATAAAGAAGGCTTATCAGGTTTTAAAAAATTATCTTGTCGCGAGCAATCGGGATGCGATTTGATGAGGGAGCAATTTAATTTAAATTCTGAATTAGTGCTTGATCCTACGTTATTATTAAACCCTGAACAGTGGCGCAAAATTTCACGTAAACCAAATTTTAAAATCCCTGAGAAATATATTTTAGTGTACTCGTTGGATAAATTGAGCGATCATTATAAAAATTTGCTTGAAAAATTCGCAGCTGGACGAGAAATTATTAATATTCATGATCCGTCAGATCTGGAACATTTTTTAACAGGGCCTCAGGAATTTATATATTTAATTGATCATGCGGATGGAATTTTCACGGATTCATTTCACGGCACGGCTTTCTCGATCAATTTCAATAAAAATTTTATTGTGCTAGGTAAAGAAAAAAATCATGGCCGTAATTTTATGTTTGACAGAATGAATACTATATTAACCCGTTTAAATTTGAGCGATCGGGCTGAAGCAGGTAAAAATTTCCCCCCGAATGAAATAAATTATAATGACGTGAATCAAAAATTAAATTTAATGCGTGAAAGCTCGTTAAAATATTTGCGTGAATGTCTGAACGTAAAATAAAAATAAAAAAAAATTTCCCGGACGTTCATAAATAAATAAAAATAATAAATAAATTTGAAGCATCCGGGATCCTTTTATTTTTTTAATATTCTCCTATTCAATTATTGCGCCGATGTTGCGTAAACTCGAAATGACTTTTTTTACATCGCAAATAACTTTTTCAGCTGGAGTGTTATACCTTTCGCACATTTTTTTTACAAGATCGCGTTCGGCAATGTCGTTCTCTAATAAAAAAATTATTTCACCCAGAGTATTGCTCCAATTAACTACGCCCGAAAATTTAGATTTTGAAACCGGCACTAAAAAAGCCTCTTGCCCGTCCATCTTCATTACAAAATTTCTGTTAAGTTTCATGATCGTTTGATCCTTTCATAGCTCTGTATAAATCGGCTATATCGTCAAAAAAATTTTTTTCGTGCTTACCTGTTCCGCTTTTTATTTTTTATTTACTAAGAGTATCGAACGGGATTAATTATTTATTGAGTGCACTTTTACGGATTTTTAGTATTTTGTAAACTTTTTCGCGAACATCCCAGCCAAAATTTTCACCGGCATAATTTACAATGTCATCTAATGCTCCGGGATATCCCATGCGTTTTTTACCGGCTTCACTCATGAATTTATATAAATTTTCATCGTCAATTATTTTTAATGCTGTATTTGCTAATTCATTGGGATTTGCGTTCACTAAAATTTCAGAATCGCCCAATAATTTTTTTTGCACCCGTTTACCCTTTTCATCAATCGAAATTACCGGGATTCCTAGACCTGCGCATAATTGGTTTGCTGTTCCGCCGAGTCCTATTAAAATTTTTACGCCGTCTGCAGCTTTGGCAATTGTTTTTAAAGTAAGCTCGATTTTTAAATTATTTCTCGTTAAATTTTTGTTTTCATTTTCATATTTCCAGCCATAAGCCTCACAGCTCGATATAAAATTTTTTAAATCCAGAGTCGGAGCTAACACCATGCGGAATTTAAAATTTCTGGAACTGTTTATTATTTCAGCAGCATCCAATAATAATTTTACGTCGTTACAAGCTCTGGACCGCGAACCGGGCAATAATAATATTAAATTTTCAGGCTCGTTTAAATTTTTATTTTCTCCCTCCAATAAATCCATTACTGGATTGCCGGAATATACTGCTCGTTTGCCTAATTGTTCAGCGCTCCCGGAATCTCTCGCCCAAGTTCTGACAGTAAATTTATTTATGATAGCCCGTTCAATTTTCCAGTGGCCGCTTAAATATACAGTTTTCGCCGTCGCAGTAAATAGCGGTCTAGCTCCAGAACCCCATAAAGTGTGCAACAATAAATATACATCTCCAACACAAATAGGCGTACGGATTTCATGCGCTAATTTTTTCCAGTCGTTTAACTGCGCTCGAACTTGTTTAAATAATCCCGAACGAATATCGCCTATTAAATCTTTTAAACTATATTTCAAAACTCCGCCCGAAGGTGTCACGGATAAAGTTGTTTTAACGTTAAATCCTGCTTTGGTATAAGCATCGCCTCGTCCAACTAAAGGAAACGCAAAAATTTCAGATTCCGGAAATCTAGCGCGTAATTTTTTAGCCAGCACAGCCCCGATCGCGTCTTCTCCGTAACCATTTGAAGCAACGACAATTTTAGGGCGTAAAGATTTAATAAGCTCGTCAAAAAATTTATTTGGTTCTTTCATGGCTGTACGGATTTCTGGAATTATTACGGGGATTTTTAAATTAATATTTTTCGGCATGTTATATAAATCTTTTTCGGTGCAAGCCATGACCTTAGCTCCGGATTTTTCGGCCAGGTTATATAAATTTTCAATATCGCGCAAATTATATTTATGATGATCCTGAAAATTTTTGTGTCCGGTGATCTCTAATCCAAATTTTTTTAACGTCCTCGTAAAACTTTCCGGGCTTCCTATAGCTGAGAACGCAAATATTTTTTTGCCTGGAGTTGGATTTTTTTCAGTTCCCAATAATTTCCAGCCTTCATGTTTAATTTCAGATTCAAAAATTTTTGTAGGATTAATATATTTTGTGATGACCTCATAAATTTTTTTTAATTCGTTTTCATCGGCCTGATCAGTTTTTGTTAAAACTATTATATTCGCTCGTGATAGTGCACTGATCTTTTCGCGTAAAATCCCGGCTGGAATTAATTTCCCCGAACCAAACGGGCAAGTTGAATCAATTAAAACGATATCTGCATCGCGGGATAAATTTTTATGTTGAAAAGCGTCATCGGCTATAACAATTTCGCAACCGTATTCTCTTAACATTTTTATGCCGTCAATTCTTTTTTTTGCGACAGCCACCGGGACACCGGCTAATCTCTTCGATAATAATAAAGGTTCGTCGCCGGTCATGTCACGGTTTCCGTTACCGTTTTGAATTAAAATCACGTGATTATTTTTGCCTGTATAACCTCTTGTTACGATTCCCGGTTTAATATTATTTGCGATCATGAACTCGGCGAGCATTTCTACAAAAGGAGTTTTATTAGTTCCGCCGTATGTTAAATTTCCGACGCTTATTAAAGGTAATGGAGAATCTTCAGTTTTTAAAATTCCATGTCTTCGCAAAAAATCTAAAATTGAAATTGCAAGCCCGCTAATCCAAGCGAGGGGACTCATAATAAAATTTATAATTCCCGATTTTCTATAACCCCGAACATGACGCATATATATACTAAACATTTATTTTTAAAACTCTCCAGACGTTAAATAATTCGATAATTATAATTTATAAAAATTTGTTTATTTGGTATGATCTCAAAAGTATAAATAAAACATAAATTTTAATTTGGAGTAAAAAAAATTGAGTGAAAAATTAGTAACGTTAATGGCACCTTGTTATAATGCTGAGAGATTCATTGAACGTTTTTTAAATTCGGTTTTGGCACAAAGTTATAAAAAAATTCAATTCATCCTAGTGAATGACGGCTCAACAGATAAAACAGAAGAAATTATAAATAATTAC
>CALGHA010000153.1 GCA_937915835.1 uncultured Fretibacterium sp.
ATCGTTCACTATCCCGGCATTCGCGATTAACATTCGTGAGCAGGGAATGTTCTCGGCCGGAGGAGTTGTGCTGAAGACAGACGGAGAATTTGACCCAGTTCACGGCCAATTTGAGGAGAATTACAACAATCACCCGATGATTTTTCTGCACGGTTACGGAGTTTATCGCGTTGACCAGCCAAGACGCGGAGAAGCAGGACAAACAAGCAAAGCCGCAGAAATCTCGACGCTCACGCAAGATCAGAACTGGTACACACAATTTCGCATTGGACTTTGGCCGAAGACTTACGAAGGCTCGCAATTCCCTGACGTTAAAGTTATCGTTGAAGCGTTCGTGAAAATCTTTGAGCGTTCGGGCGACGGACTATTGCTTCTAATTACGCCTTTATGAATGGTTAAAGTCAAAAGGTTTATAGGGTAAAATTAAGCCCTCACATCAATATCAACAAGGGGGCTTTATTCGTGCTTGATACGAATGCTAAACTTGAGATTATGGAACTCTTTAGCAAGTATTTAATGTATGTTGACGAGAAGAAATTTGATGCTGCTTCCTTCGCTAAGATTTTCACGGAGAACGCTGAAGTAATTATTCCGTCGAAGGCAAAATTAGAAAGAGTATGCAAAGGGATTAAAGAAATTCGTGATAATCATGCTGTGCTTTTCATGGAGGTAAAATTTTCGCATCATTTTTCAGGAGATTTCATTTTCACTTGCAACTCAGAGACTTCTGCAGAAGTAAGGTGCAATCTCGCGGGCTTCTATAGATCTTTCAACAGCGATAACGAAGCTACAATCTCAACAGGAATTGTAAATTTTTCTGCTATTAATACATCTGACGGCTGGCGCATTCAGGGCATGCAAAGAAAAGATAAATTCGCTTATAATTTGGACATTAATACACAAAATCAGGAGGTATTTATTTTATGAAACGCAAAATTTTAGTGTCAATCGTTTTAGCTTTATTGTTTACTGGTTCGGCTTATGCTGAAATTCTTGCAGGGCCGGGAATTGCTGTAGTTGACGTTGAGGGCGGAAAACTTCAAGGCTACATTCACGACGGAATTTTCACGTATAACGGAGTTCCTTACGCTGAAGCCGAAGTGTTTATGCCTCCGGTTAAAGTTCCAGCTTGGGAAGGAATTAAACTCGCGCTGAATTACGGGCCAATATCCCCGCAAGATATTACACCGGAAGGCGACGCGTTCCCAATTCATTATTACTGGCCGTTATGGGAAGCAAGAAATTATCCACAGAGCAACAACTGCCAAAATCTCAATATCTGGACTCCAGGCCTCGACGACAAGAAACGTCCGGTTATGATATGGCTTCACGGCGGCGGATTTTCGGTGGGCTCATCACTCGCTGAAAATATTTATGACGGCGAAAATTTATCTCGCAAAGGTGATGTTGTTGTCGTAAGTGTAAATCACAGGTTGAACGTTCTAGGCTTTCTGGACTTGTCGGCTTACGGAGAAGAATATAAATATTCCGGCAATCTCGGCATAATGGATCTCGTTGCAGCTCTCGAATGGGTAAAAGCTAATATCGCTAATTTCGGTGGAGATCCTGACAACGTTACACTCTTCGGCCAATCCGGAGGCGGTGCAAAAATTTTGACACTCATGGGAACTCCGGCAGCAAAAGGATTGTTCCATAAAGGAATTGAGCAGAGTGGAGCGATCGAACTTCTGGGAATAACTTTTCCGGATCAGACAGCTTCACGAAGAGTTGCGGAGTTGACACTTCAAAATTTAGGAATTTCTCCAGAAGACGTTGCAAAAATTCGTGAGGTTCCTTACGAGAAATTGAGCGCGGCAGGAAATAAGGCAATGGCTCAAGCAATCCAGGAAGGGAAAAAATTTTTCTCATGGTCTCCTGTTAAAGACGGCGATTATCTCCCAGATGATATTGTTGAAGGCGGCTTCCCTGAACAGGCAAAAGATATTCCACTGATTATCGGCTCTTGCTTGAATGAAATGGTATCACTTTCGTTATTCTCGAAAATGGCGGAAAATCAGAGCGACAATAAAAACTTCTGGGACGACGCGAGAATTGGCCGGGAGTTAAACGCGAAATTCGGCGATAACACTGACGCAATCGTTAAAGCATTTCAGAGGGCTTATCCGAATAAAAAAAGAGTTGATGCGCTGTATGTTGATACTTGGCTTAGGCCCGGAGCATTGAGAGCTATGAACGCTAAAGCTGAACAGAACGGCGCTCCTGTTTATGCTTACGTCTTCACATGGGAAACTCCGATTATGGGCGGCTATGCAATGGCTTATCACGGCTCAGAACTTCCGTTTATCTTCAACAATATCGCTCTGAGTGAAAAAGCAACCGGCGGCGGTGAAAAGGCTCAAGCTCTTGCTGACAAGATGAGCCAAGCATGGATTGATTTTGCTAGAACGGGAAATCCAGGCTGGAAGGCTTATACTCGCGAAGAAGGAGCCACAATGTTATTCGACGATGAGCCTACGTTGACTTATAAGCACGACGAAGAATTAATGAGGTTATTGACTGGTGAATAAAATTTTTGGAGAAGCATAAGCACTTTTCACGTTAAAAAATTATGACAAAAACAGACGGGATTTTTACGCACCTGCCTGCTTTTGTCAATTTTATTCAGCGTACTGCCTTATTCATTACCTGTTTTTCTCTTGTTCTCAGCCTCACGCTTGTTAATCTTCTGCTGATTATAAATCGAGAAAAGTATTGTTGCTACAGATACCAGGAAGAACCCGACCGCAATCGGACGATGTAAAATTTCCCAGAAATTGCCGTTATTCACGTCCACAAAGCGCACAAAGTTCTGTTCACACATCGGACCTAAAATTAACGCAAGCAAAATCGGTGAAAGAGGAAACTCAAACTTATTCATGAGATAACCGACTACTCCGAACAGAACACATACGCCCACGTCAAAAATGCTCTTGTTAATCGAGAACGCACCCAGTAATGAGACGACAAGGATAATCGGATAAAGCATTTTCTTCTCAACAGAGACAATCTTAGCAAAGAAGCGTACTCCTGCACAGCCGACAATCAACATTGCCAAGTTCGCAAGCATAAGCGTCGCAAATACTCGGTAAACCGTCGGAAGCTCATTCACATACATCATTGGGCCCGGCTGAATACCTTTCATGATGAACGCTCCAAGCAAAACAGCAGTAACAGCATCACCAGGAACTCCCAATGAAAGAAGCGGTATCATTGCTCCTCCTGAACAGCCATTATTCGCGGACTCCGTTGCAGCTACTCCGTTGGGAATTCCTGTTCCCCATAATTCAGGATGCTTTGACGTGCTCTTGTTGAAGCCATATGAGACGAACACGGCTATATCTCCTCCAGCTCCGGGAATTGCTCCGATAAATGTCCCGATTAAGCCGCCCGTGATTATGTTATGCCAGATTTGCTTGATAGTCTTGAAATCAGGCAGAACGTTCGTAATTTTTTCTTCGGATTTTAACTGTTTCTCTTCTCCGCTGATAATTCGCTCAACTCCTGCTATGACTTCTGCAATAGCAAATAAGCCTATCAACGTCGGAATAAACGCAAAGCCTGACAAAAGCGGCCGGAACCCGAAAATAAATCTCTTCGCTCCGTACGTAGGATCTTGACCGACCGTCGCAAGTAAAAGTCCGAAGAACGCAGAAATTAATCCCTTTGCTATTGACTTGCCGGAAATCGACACAATTACTGACAATCCGAAGAATGCCAGCATTAACATTTCAGCACTCGTGAACTTCATAGCCATCTTAGCAACCATAGGTGATAAAAACGTCATAATCAAAGCTCCTAAGACACCCCCGCAGAACGAAGCAAACATCGCTATAGATAATGCTTTGCCGGCTTGTCCCTTCTGACACATCGGATAACCATCAAGCAAAGTTGCCGCAGCACTCGGAGTTCCGGGAGCGTGAATGAGAATTGCTGAAATTGATCCGCCGTACATTCCTCCGCAATAAATTCCTAATAACAGGCCAATTGACGGGATTAAATCCATTCCGAACGAAAAAGGAATTAATAAGGCTACTCCCATCGTCGCCGTCATTCCAGGAACAGCTCCTAAAAGAACTCCTCCCAATGCACCGAGTAAAGTCATTCCGATTACTTGAACGCTCGAGAAAACATTTATGTAACTGTCAAACAATAAACCCCAATCCATGATTACGCCCCCTTAAAGTTTATCAACAAAATCGCGCAGAGGCTGTAAAACTCCCATAGGGATATTAACCGTCAACATCTTGTAGAAGATTAGCCACATGATTAACGGCACGAGGAACGACACCAGAATCATAACTATGAAATTTCGTTTTCCAATAAGGAACATGATGATTACGCTGATACATGCTGAGACTAGGACATAGCCGAGTTTGTCAAATAAATATGTGTAAAGTACGCATAAAATTATCACGAAAAATGCCGCCGCAACTCCGCGATTAGTGAAAGGATTTATGCTTGCGGATATCTCGTTTTCAGGATCTTCCGGCTTCATTCCGCGAGTTACTTTCAGAAGAGATTGCAGGAATAATACGACCGTGAAAATGAACATTCCGCAGATCATAATTTGTGGAAACGTCGCAGGTTGGACAAATGCGCGCTTATGAACTCTGAAGCCTGTAGTCTCAATATAAGCCCAGACCTCAAAAATTAGCAGGATTACTGAACACACAAGACTTGCAAAAGCCTTCGTTTGAGTTTTCTTCAAGTAATTTTCACTCCTTATAAATATAAAAAAATGGGCAGGCGTTTTGTCCTACCCATTATCATTCACTAGTGATTAAAGCTCAATTCCAGCGGCTTCCATAGCGGCCGGAACATCTTTCTCTTCCTGCTGTTCAAGGAACGCTTTGAACTCGGCACCATCAAGATACGCAATTCCAAGTCCAGCATTGGCCATGTATTTCACGAAGTCAGCATCAGTTACAGCCGCCTTGCAAGCCTCAGCCATTTTTGCACGTTTCGCATCATCTACACCGTTGGGGAATGCAAGCCCGCGCCATGTTGCATAGAAAGCCTCAACGCCCTGTTCTTTGCAAGTTGGGATATTGCCGAAGATTTCGTTATTAATACGGTTTTCGGCCATAAGTCCCAGACATACGAGATTGCCGGACTCGATGAATGAACGTGCTTCTGCAAGAGAAACAGTTACGCCCTCGATGTCAACGCCCTGTGCAGCAGCTTGAACAGCGGAAGCGGCTCCGTCAGGATAAGTAACCATCTTTAACTCAACGCCCGCAACATTCATGAAATAACCGCCGGCGATATGCCACACTGAATTTGCTGATGAACCACCCATTCTGACTTTTCCGGGATTAGCTTTGCAGTAAGCTATGAAGTCGTTCAAGTTAGCAATTCCGTTCTTCTCGGCCCATGCTTTGTTTACTGTTATTCCGGCAGGGTCAGCGTTAAGACGGCAAATCGGATCATAATTCACGTAGGACTTGTAATCTGAAACGTCCATTGCCTTATACGTAACGTACTCAAAAGTTACCATCCCGAAAGTGTAACCGTCAGGGTCAGCGTCTGCGATTGCTTCATGTCCGGTTACTCCGCCTGCACCTGTTCTGTTATCGACAACGACGGTTTGACCGAGCTGTTTTTCCAGAGCCTGACAGAATGCACGAAGACATGAATCCGTTCCGCCGCCAGCTCCCCAAGGACAAATAGCTGTGAGTGACTTGTCGGGATAATCAGCCATAGCAGCGGATGTACCCAGAACGAGAACAAAAAGCATAACGATAGCGAGCAATTTTTTCATAAGAGTTCCTCCTTTATTGTTTCGCTTAAATTCATTAATTTGGGGAAATTTTTATAAATTATATTGTAGCAAATATCTCAATGTCAAATAAGAAAGCGTATCAAGCATTAATATCAAGACAAAAAAATATGACAATTCAGACAAATTTTGAGTGATAATATGTTTCATAAAGGAGGCAAAAATTTTTATGGCAAATTTATT
>CALGHA010000154.1 GCA_937915835.1 uncultured Fretibacterium sp.
GAATGTTATTTGTGCAAGCGTCCCAGTCTTTTACTTTCGATTTCTGTGCTCCTTGTTAGCGCATTAATAGTTACGTTCGGTGTTGTTGATGTCGAACTCGAATCAGGCTCACACTTCGGGCTTGGATTACCTGCTCAGGTTCCGTTGTTATTCGCGGCAATCTTTGCGGCTTTAGTCGGTGCACTTTATCTCAAACGTTCCTGGTCTGAACTCGAAAAGGGAATGGCCGGAGCAATTCAGGTTTCAATTCAAGCAATAGTTATTCTCGTTTTAGTCGGCTGTCTTGTAGGCTCATGGATTCAAAGCGGCGTTGTAGCCACGATGATTTACTACGGGCTTGAAGTTATGACACCGCGATATTTTTATTTAGCCTCACTCATAATTTCCGTAGTCGTTGCGATTGCTACGGGCTGCTGCTGGACAACAAGCTCAACTGTCGGAGTTGCCTTAATCGGTATCAGCGCGGGCTTGGGCCTTCCACTTCCGATAACGGCAGGATTTGTAATTTCCGGAGCGTATTTCGGCGATAAGATTTCCCCGTTGTCAGACACGACTAATCTTGCTCCTGCTGTTGCTGGCAGTGAACTATTCGAACACGTTAGGGCTATGATGTGGTCAACAATTCCGACACTCTTAATCACGGCGTTAATAGCGTTCATGATGGGAGATTCGGCTCAAGGTTCGGACGGCGGAAGAATAGCTTTAATTCAGAGCATGATGCGTGCGGAGTTCAACATTTCGTTATGGGCGTTTATTCCTCCGATGGTTATTATCGTGATGGCGTTCATGAAAATTCCGGCAATTCCGGGAATAGTCGCGGGGATTGCGGCAAGTCTGGTAATCTCGCTTTTACGCGGCTCAACTCCACATGAAGCGCTCGAAGTTTTATTCTCGGGTTACGTTCCTGAACACTTAGGGACTTTTGCTGAGGCGGCAACACCTGAAGCGATGCGGGAAATTACGGGGGCTTTCACTCAGGCTTTTACGGCAGGATCTCCGGCTTTGAGTGTAACGGCTGATGTCTTCTCGAATGTCGGCGGCCTTCTTACACAACTTTTCACGCGCGGCGGAATGACCTCAATGCTTGAGACTATATGCTTAATCGTCGTTGCTCTTTCTCTCGGCGGAATTATGGAAGTCTGCGGATTTCTTGATGTAATTCTTGACGCACTGATGAGGCACGTAAAATCCGTAACAGGTTTAATCGGCTCGGTCTTGGCTTCGGCGTTTATGGCTAACGTATTCTTGAGCGAGCAATATCTTTCTATTATTGTTCCTGGAAGAATGTTTAAGCGTGCGTTTGAAGAACGAACTTGGCCGAACGGGAAAAAGTTAGCGCCAGTTATGTTGTCGCGTTCACTCGAGGACTCAGGAACGATGACGAGCGTATTAGTCCCATGGAACACTTGCGGAGTTTACGTAAGTTCAGTATTAGGCGTTGCGACGCTGGATTACTTGCCTTATTGTTTCATGAACTGGCTCAATCCTATTGTTGCACTTGCTATGACAGCTTTAGGACTTGGCATTGTCTGGAAAAACGAAGAAGCTCAGGAGAATGTGTTTATCCCTGAAGCAGCAGTTGTAGAATAAATAAATTTTATCTCCCCTCTCTTTCACGGGAGGGGTTATTTTTGTAAATTGACTATGAATAATACTATTAGACTTTACGCCGCGTATAAATCTGGTTATCTCGGTGAGAATGTTATTGATGCATATTTCCCTTTTGCCGCTAATATCATGCTTGAAAATAATATTAAAGTTGTGAGGGACACTGAAATTGCCGAAAAATTCAAGGAACGTTACAAATTTGAGCTTCCCTTGCCTTTTATACGTCAAATTCTGAACACTGGGCTTAAAAACGGCTCAATCTTTGATTACAACGGCGAGTATAGTACGGTCTTCGCTAAGTTATCAAGTTTTCGCTTTGACTCTTCTGATTTCGATTTACACTGGAAAAAATTAATTGAAAGTTTCTGTGAATATTCTAATTTATCTAGCTCAGACGCAGAAAATATTATATTAAGTTACATCGACGAAAGTTCAGAGTTAATTTTATCCGAAGACAGAGATAAGATTACCAGCAGTGAGAAAAAAGCTAGTTCATGGTATGAATTTATCAAAACACAGGCCCAAGACAACGAGGATATTTATAATTTCATAGCGGCTTTATCTCTCAGCAATATAACTCAACAGGCTTTATTCTTCACAGGGGAAGCCCGGCCGGATTATTCAGACCTGAATATTTATCTTGATTCCCCGATGGTCTTCGCTCTACTTGAAATGGATATTCCCGAGCGCACAATGTCATATAAGCAATTAATTTCTGCAGCACAAAAAGCCGGCTGTCTAGTTCATGTCCTGGATAATAATTACAGCGAGATCGAAGGCATAATCAATAACGCCGTGAGTTTAGTCCGAAGTGGAAGATATGACATGAGCAAAGCTAATAATGTCGCACGCTTCTTTTATGATTCCGGCATGAGTACTCAAGATATGACAGAATTTGCCGTAATGCTCCCCCAAAAACTTGAAGAACTCGGAATAACAATAAAATCGACTTCATACGAAATTTCATCGCAACAGCAATTTCAAGAGGACGAAAAAGTTTTATACGACATGATAAAGGAACGTTATATTTCACGGGGATATTCGCTTGAATATGAAGAGCACAGCATAAGGGTTGATGTTCGTTCAATAATTATGATTTACAGGGAACGTCTTGGAGAAAAAGCCTCAACTATACGAAAGTCCCGGCACTTAATGCTTACGTCGAATAATATGATTGCCAACGTCAGCCGTGAATACGAACGAAAACACAGCATAACTCCAAGCCGTTCACATATTCCCGCGTGCATATCGTCAGATTTGTTCGGGACAGTTTTATGGCTTGACTCTCCGGCTGATATGATCGGCTATCAGAAACAGAAACTTCTTGCAGATTGTTACAGCTATTTACGCCCCAATCGTAAATTACTGGAAAAATATGTTCAGGAACTCAACAAGGCGCGAAAGTCAAAGCAAATCACTGATGAGGAGTTTTTGCTAATGCGTTCGTATAATCTCGTGAATGTCTCGTTAATGGACGTTACCAACGGTGATTATGCCAATTTCAACAGCAGGACCGTCAAAGAAATATATCATGATATTCAGGCTAAAGCTGACAAAAAACATCAAGACGAAGTAAAACGCCATGAGATTACTCGTGAGAAACTCGATGAACAGGAGCAAAAAAATTCTGAGCTTCAAGCTGAAAACTCGGAACTCAGAGATGAGATAAAGAATGCTTACGAGAGAAAAATAAAATTCTGGGGAAATACATTAACACTATTTTTAATCGGCATTCCATATCTTACTGTTCTGGTGTTAGTGGACCTTCAGAAGGCGTTATTCTCAGGGAAAGTTTCGCTTGATTCGTTCTTGAGAATGTTAGCTTTAATTTTAATCACCATAATAACAGGATGTTTTTTTGATACGGGCAAAAATTTTTGTTTCAGAATAGCCAAAAAGTTTGCGAAGTATCTGCCTTAAAATATTTCGCTCTCGTTTGAGTATACCGGCATTGTGAATAATCTCTCAAAGCCGAATTTCTCGTAAAACGGAACTCCCGAAGGTGTCGCCTGCAATACAATCTTTTTCCCTCGTGATAATCTGCAAATCTCATTCATCATTGAGGCCGCAATCTTCTTACGCCTGAGCTCAGGAATTACCCCGAAATAATACACTCCAGCAAAATTTTTCTCACACGTCAACAAAAACGTCCCGACCGGTTCATTATCAAGTTCAGCAAGATATAATTCAAGATTTTCACGGTCATTGTTGAGAGCATTCACGAACGCATAATAATTCTCCTCGACATCATCAACTCCGCCCCCGAAAGCATGCCACGCTGTTTTTGCCCAAATTTCAGAGTTATTATTTACTCGCAAAATTCTCACGTCTTCATTAGCTCGCTCAAGATTAATCTTGTCGGGGTCAAGCGTCATAGCCTCAAGATTTCCAGCATAAACAAGTCCGGCACTCTCTAAAATTTTTTCCCCGCCAGCTTCGTAAATTGGCCACATAAACGAAATATTACGCTCACTAAAGAATTTCACGGCCTCATTCACAACTTCAACGTCATTAACTCTCTCAGGAAAATATACCCAGCTCTCCAAATCACAGCCGGTTGAAACGCAAAAGCCATCATTACCAAGCCTCAAACTCTCGCTGACGGGTAAAGCCTTCAGACGCTCAAGGAAAAATTTCAAGTCTTCCCAAATCTCATTATTCATGCTAAAACACCTCCGGAAGTCCGCATTGAAGCATTAACTTCTTAATCTCCGGGACAAGCTCAAGATTAATTTTCTCGCGTAAAGCCTCATTCTCCGGCTGATATTTGCTGATTACATCGTGAAGCTCATTAATGCTCGCAAGTAATTCATCGTCGTTCACGTTCATATCGTCAGTCTGAAGCTCAAGAATTTTTGCACGAGTATTCTCACGTTCAGCGTTAATGTCTAAATCCGTCTGCGTAAGCTCACGCAATTTATTCTGCAAATCTCTTCTCTCATCAGTCGTAAGCAGAGCCGCCGCGTAATCGTCCTCATTCTTGAAGCCCAACGCGAGAAGCCTTTTGCCGAAATTAATTTCATGACGCTGTAAATCTTCTCGTCCTGTCGCCATTTCTGTTTCGAGGGAATGAAGAGACGTTAAGACTGCATCAAGTTTCTTTGACTTCTCAGCCTTAATGTCCCGGCGTTC
>CALGHA010000155.1 GCA_937915835.1 uncultured Fretibacterium sp.
ACGGCGTTATTTATCCAGAAAATTTTTCCAGATAAGAATAATAATAATAATTGGCATCGGAGCTGGATTGATGGGCATTCGATGATTGACGCTGTGTGTGAGGATTACGCGTATTTGCTCTGGGGAATTATGGAGCTTTACAAGGCCGCGAAACACTTCAACGCTGGCGAGAAGCAGTTATCTGACTGGTTGAAACTTGCGCAAAATTTGGCTGATATTCTGATTGAGAAATTTTACGACGAGAAGAACGGCGGATTGTTCCTGATGAATAATAATGAGCCTAATGTAATTTATCGCATGAAATCCCCTGAGGATATAAACGCTCTGCCGTCGCCGAATGCGCTTGCTGTAATCGCTTTGAATGAGCTTGCAATTATTCTTGAGGAAAAAAAGTATTCGGATTATGCCCGTAAAATAATAAATTGCTTTTCACGTTATGCGATTAATAATCCTATGAGCTGTCTAGCTTTAATATGCGCTGATTTGATTTACAAGCCGGTTAAGAACAAGCCTGCTCCTCCTCCTGCTCCGGTTCTTACCGACGAGGAACTGAACAAGCCCGAGCCAATTTCACAGCCAGAAAAATCCGATAATCAGCCAGAAAAAACGCCTGAGACCCGACGAGCCGCGAGAAGGACATCACGGACAAATGAGCATTCAGCGAGAACAGAACGCCGTTCAAGACGAACACGGACATAATATGAGAAAAAAAGTGAATAAACGGTGAAGAATATTTTTAGGGAATAAGCGCGAAATGCGTAAATTTTAAGGAGGTTATAAATTTGAGTTATTCACGGAAAATCGCAGGAGTGATAATTTTTCTTGCGGTTATGACTGGGATTAGCTATGCTGATTACCAGTTCGATGATTTATTAGGCCCCAGCGGAGTTAGTTATCAATGGATGATGCTTAACAACGGCGGCGAAACTTTCGGAGCTAAGCACGCGACGGCAATCGACATTTCCGGAGATATTTTGACGACTGGCGACGCAGTTCTTGAAGTTCAGAACGGAAATTCCCAATCAACGATTACGGATAAGAGCCTTCACACGTTCTTTTTCGTGTTGACCGATGGGCACGGGGAATTTGACATGAATTTTCGCTCGCCTACGATGAGTTTTGATGTAGCCACGCCGAATTTAGCATTGAGTACGATTTTGAACGAGAACTCAGTGCCTTACACTGACACGAAGACAGCGAACGGCCGGCCGTCCGGGAATTATGACGCGTTATGGCGCAATTACAGCTTTGTTCTTGACAGAAACCGTGAGACTGGACGCTATGACACCGTAGCGCAATATTTTTACTTTCAGCAAAATCCGAACGTTGCCCCGTCTCAAGGAATACCCCGTCCAATGGTAATCTCGAACGTAAGTTCCGGGACAGCGACTGATGAGCCGTTAGAGTTGCGAATGACACTTAGAGACAGTTCAAGCATGAGCGGCAATATCGTAGCATATGACCGTGATACATGGAGTGTCGAGGAGCATAAAATTACCGGAGCCAGTCCATGGGTATTTGTGCCTGTAGATGACTTGAACGTCGGGAACATGAGGATAAATTATTTTCTGACGACCGAAGTTGTTAATCATACTTCAGTGAGATATGCGGCTGCTCCTTATGACAGTTATGGTTCGTGGGAATTCCCGTCATTCTGGAAGTTTGACTTGCCGCGTTATCAGGGGACGAATTACATTGAGAGTGAATTTCAGCTAGCACCGTTGAGCCATATTGCGCCTGGATTAGTAACGGTATATCGCAGGCCTTTCAACGTCAACGAGCAAAACAAACGCCCATTGAGATTATTCCCAGTTGACGACACGCGAGGAACGGGAATATATGATTTATTTTTGTCGCATAGGGTTGTTTACGGCAAAAGGTTAGGCGAGACTTACAAACAGCCTGCTTCAGTTGGAAATTTTAATTTCTTTGAGGTTACAGCTTATCAGCCCAATCCGGCGGATATAAATTTTTATGACAACGTCGCTAAAATCACTGGAGCGTCAGGCAAGAAAATCGTAACGCCGACAACATCGATATTCACGGCTAATTCAATCAACAAGAGCACGAACCCTTCAAGTCAGGCCATACAATATTTCACTGTCAATCAGAATATCCCTGCAAATCTTCGGAGTTCCGGCAGTGAAGGAATGCTCCCCATGCACATCACGATAAATATTCCTGTTACGCTCATAGAAAATAGAGACTGGTGGAACACTTTAGTCGACGAGTGGCGTTCAAGCGGGCATATTGAGGACACTTTTGCTGACAGTTTCGAACTTTACTTGATGGCCGGAGATAATAATATCTGGAATTTGTCTCAGGAATTACGTGAAAAAGGCGTGTACAACGACCAAGTGAAAATTTTCTTTGACGAGGACCGGGGCCGCATAACTCAGGACAATTACAGGGGCGTAATAACTTTGAGCTTCATAGTTATGTTGATGGACGGAACGCGCGACGGGAAACGCCCGGAGTTAAGCATAGTTGCCGATAACAGCGTAAATCAGGAGAATAATTACATAGTTTTACGTGACGGCCAATTAGATAACAAATGGAACATGACATTTTTCATTGCACCATCTGGATATTTTGAGAACCCCAGTTCAAATAAGAGTAACAATGTTTCAAGTGAAGGAACCTCAGGCGGAGGCGGAGGCGGTTGCAATTCTGGCTTGTTCGGAATAATCGGCCTAGCTGTGTTATTTTTTGCGCGCAAAGGTAAAAATTCAGAAGGGAGATAGAAATTTTTCATGATGAAAAAGAGAGTTTTATTCATGCTGGCGTTTGTGCTGGCGTTGAGTTTTTGTGTGATTGCTGAAGGAGCATCGAAAGCGGACTACAAGGAGTTAATACTCTGGGAATATGACGAGGAGAGCGACAGTACGCCTGAGACGATTGCTGAAGCTGTAGGGATTGCCGGACGAATTGTTGTCGACGAGGACGAAGATATTGACTACAAGAAGTTCAAGAACATCGTAATCACTGTGAAGAACAATTATACTCTTGAAGCAGACGATGTAGAGCTTTCATCAATCAGCAACATTGAGGAACTTGAAAGCGTAGTCATCAACGGGAGCGGCAAGACATTTACGCCATACGATGACGAGAGCCGGTATTTCAAGATTACCGACAGTGGGCCGGTGATAACGTTCCAGAGGATAATTTTTGACGGCGGCGAAGGCGGAGGAGTTACGATTGATGCCGGAACAGTGAGCTTTGACAACGTAAAGTTTTCAGGAATTGACGTAACCGACCTTGACGATGAAGAGCGTGACGGTGCGGCACTGAGAATTACGGGCGGAGAAGTCAGTATCAACAACGTGTCATTTACTGGGAACAAAGCGGACAACGGGGGAGCAATCCAGATTACTGGCGGAACTGTGAATTTCACGGGGACTAACATATTCGGCAGTAATGAGGCAGAAACTGACGGAGGAGCAATTCAGATTACCGGCGGCACGGTGAATTTCAGCGGAACTAATGACTTTAAAGATACGAACAAGGCCGGAGCAAATGGCGGTGGAGTTTCTATTACTGGCGGGAC
>CALGHA010000156.1 GCA_937915835.1 uncultured Fretibacterium sp.
ATATTGGCCTCAAACCAAGCTCTTAACTCATCAGCACCCTGAAATCCTACATGACGTGCCGCAACTTTCCCGTCTTTCATCAAGAGCAAGTTCGGAATACTCATAACACGAAACTTCTTCGTCAAATCTTGATTTTCGTCCGCGTCAGCTTTGAAGAACTCAACTTTGCCCGCATATTCTTCCGATAAATCCTCAACAACCGGAGCAATCATCTTGCAAGGTCCGCACCAAGTCGCCCAAATATCCAGCAATGCAACTTTCGCCGCTTCAAGTTCCGTAATGTCGCTGTTCTGAATTTCTTTGACTGCCATGATTAATTTTCCCCCTTAAAGTTAAAGCAGAGAAGCAACGTAATCTTCGACTTCTTTCATGTCAGCAGTCGGCTCAAAACGTTTCACAACTTCACCGTCGCGATTGATGACAAACTTTGTGAAGTTCCATTTGATATCCGGCTTCTTCGCATAATCCGGGTCAGCCTTTGCAAGCATCTCATCGAGTAAAGCTGATAATTTGTGGCTGCTTCCGAAACCTTCAAATCCCTTCTGGCTCTTCAAGAAAGTGTAAAGCGGAAGTTCATTCGGACCGTTAACGTCGGATTTTTTGCACTGAGGGAATGTTGTGTTGTAATGAAGCGTGCAGAACTCGTGAATTTCTTCATCACTGCCAGGAGCTTGACCGCCGAACTGGTTGCAGGGAATATCGAGGATCTCAAGACCTTTATCGTGATACTTCTTGTACATTTCTTCGATTGGCTCATACTGAGGAGTGAAGCCGCAGCCTGTTGCTGTATTAACGACGAGAATAACTTTTCCGGCTAATGTTGAGAGTTTTACTTCTTCGCCCTTCGGTGTAAAAACGGAATAGTCATAAACTTTGCTCATAGTTATAAAGCCTCCGTATTAATATAAAATTTACTATAGTATAAAAATTATACCGCATTGTTATCAACATCACCTATAGCATCTGTAAAGTTTTCGACCAAGTAATTTATTCAAATTTCTGTGTACTACAAGTTTTTTATACGCAAAACTGCTATTCAGAAATCTTTTTATTCTCATTAAGAGACTGAAATTTTTGCGATTTTTTATTGTGCGTTCGTATTCAGTATCAGGAGTTATTAACGCTTGGATCTCTTCAAACGTAAGCTCATGATCTTTCACAAACTCATTGGGAATAATCATAAAGCTGTCTTCATTCTCAAGTCCTAGCGTGAAGTTCATATGGCGTTTCTGAAGGTGTACATACAAATATTCCTGTTCAAGTTCAGGATCGCCGTCAAGTCCAAGTCCTAATAATTTCCCATCTGTCCACCTGAAAGCTGCAACTTCTTCACAGGGTATATCGCATCGTGAACACCTGAATTGCTTAATTGATGGCGAGATGTCTGCAAACATGGGTCGGTCATATTGCCCCCACCCCCGTAAATAAATTTACGGAATAAATTTTCGGTGAGTTCAGACTCATCATAATACATGGGATATTCTGTAATGTAAGCATCACGATAAGAAATATTCCATCTTGGTAATTTATTCAGCGCAAAACGTCTTATACTCTCAGAGTTGCGATAAAGAACAAGATGGCCACGCTTGTAAAGTCTGTCGAATTTATCAAGCAAGTAGTCAGTGATAAATTTTCCCATATCTCCCCAAATAATGTCAGGATCAACATGACCCCAGAAATCATAACCTTCAAGATATTCCTGAAAGATTAATCCGTAAAGAGGTCTATAATCGCAAAGTTTGTAGGGTCTATCGAGCACAAAATCAAAGTCAAGATGAGGCCTTATTCTCGCTTTCAACTCATCAAATGTCATCGGGAAAATTTTTACATTGGCCGGAACGTTATAGCTCGAAAAGTCTATATCCGAGAAAATCATAAACGTAAAATTCGGATTGGCTCCTGCGGATTTCAACCACAACGGAAAATAGTTCGGAAGATTTCCGTAATAATGCAACATTAAAGCAACTGAATGCTTGTTCATGCAAATACCTCCTGAGAATGAATGAACGTATTATACAGGATTTGAACGCTTCCTAGCCGAAAAATTTTATAAGTGAAGTATTATCAAAGTTTCCATGCTAAAATTACTTGTTTAGTCATAAAAATTCTAAAAGGAGATTACATTTCTTACATGCCCGACGAAAATGAAAATTTAATCCAGCCCGAAATTTTAGACGAGGCCGGAAAAATAATATCTCTTCCATTAGTTGGCGAGGTCAAAACAAGTTATCTCAATTATGCTATGAGCGTCATAATCGGCAGAGCTTTACCAGACGCACGCGATGGCCTTAAACCTGTTCAGCGTAGAGTGCTTTACGCGATGTCCGAACTGGGACTTAAGCACAACACAGCCTACAAGAAATCCGCTCGTATTGTCGGTGAAACGATGGGTAAATATCATCCTCACGGAGACAGCGCGATTTATGACACAATGGTTCGTCTCGCTCAAAACTGGAACTTACGCTACACTCTCGTTGACGGTCAGGGTAATTTTGGCTCAATCGACGGCGACAGTGCGGCGGCTATGCGTTACACCGAAGCTAGATTAAGTTGGCCCGGCGAATTAATGCTCGCGAATATCGATGAAGATACGATTGATTGGGGACAAAATTTTGATGAGTCTCTCAAGGAACCCTTAACTCTCCCGTCAATTCTGCCTAATTTACTCGTAAACGGCTCAACCGGTATTGCCGTCGGAATGGCTACGAACATGCCCCCTCATAATTTACGCGAGGTCGTGAACGTTTTATGCTGGTTAATCGAGAATGATATTGACCCGGAGAATGCTGAGCTTAAGGATATATTGCAATTCTTACCTGGCCCGGACTTCCCAACTGGCGGAGAAATTATCGGCAATGCTGGAATTATCGACGCTTACACCACAGGACGAGGAAAAATCGTTGTTCGCGGAAAAATGCACGTCGAGGAGAACAAGCGCGGAAAACAAAGCATAATAATCACCGAAATTCCTTACGCCGTCAATAAAACTATGTTACTTGAAGCTATCGTTCAGGCCGTCCAAGAAAAGAAGATTGAGGGAATTTCCGAGATGCGCGATGAGTCTGACCGTGATGGACTGCGAATTGTCGTTGAGCTTTCACGTGATACTGACCCCGATGTAGTCATTCGTCAGCTCTTCAAGAATACTCAGCTTCAATCAACTTTCGGCGTAATCAATCTTGCTCTCGTTAATAAGCATCCTGAAATTCTTTCGATTAAGCAACTTTTGAGCATTTTCCTGAATTACAGGCGTGATGTCGTAAAACGAAGAACTGAACACAGACTTAATCAGGCTCAAGCTCGCGAACATATTATTGAAGGCCTGAAAAAAGCATTAACTCACATTGAGCAGGTAATCCGAACAATACGCTCTACGAACAATGCCGCCGAAGCAAAAGAAAGTTTACAGAAAGTTTTAGAGTTCTCGGAAGCTCAGGCACAAGCAATTCTTGATATGAGGCTTCAGAGATTAACCGGACTTGAGCGCGAAAAACTCGACGAGGAACAAACGAAACTTTTAGCTGACATTGCGACGTTCAAGAATATTCTCGAAAATCACAAGGCTCTTGATGAAGTAATTGCGTCGGAACTCAAGGATTTAGCTTCACGCTTCGGCGACGACAGAAGGACTAACATTGTAACTGAGGAGATAAAAGAAACTTCGGAGGAAGAATTAATCCAGGAAGAAGACATCGTGATAATTCTCTCGAAGGACGGACTGATTAAGCGTCAGCCTCTGGACTTCTACAGAACTCAGGATAAAGGCGGAAAAGGTAAGCGCGGCGGAAAAGTTCATGAGGACGACAGTATAGCCGCTTTATGTGTGAGCAATACTCATCATGATATTTTCTTCTTTACGACTTTGGGAAGAATGATGTGCTTGAAAGGCTTCGATATTCCTGAAACTAAGACGGGAAAAGGTAAGCCGATATCTCGTTTACTTCCGCTTCATGAGAATGAAAGAATTGTGAACATCGCCGGTGACGGAATAGAGGAGTTCAAATTTGCCTTCTTCATAACGAAATACGGGATTGCTAAACGTTTAACTTTCGAGGTTTTAGAGTACACCAACCGTCCGAAGAAAATAATGAAACTTGATGAGGGCGACGAGATTGCTCAAGTTAGATTGACGACGGGGAACGATGAAATGTTAATCGTTACTCAGAACGGAATTGCTTTAAGAGTTCCGGAAAACGAGTTCAGGCCGCTTGGAAGAGTTGCGCGCGGAGTTGCAGCGATAAGACTTAAGAAGGGTGATAAAGTTCTGAGCTGTGATGTTGTTGACGAAAAACAAAGAATTATCGTTGTCAGCGAAAAGGGTATTGGCAAGAAATTAGAATTTTCCGAGTTCATGCCTCATCATCGAGCAACAGGAGGAGCCTGCATTATGGAACTTACTCCGAAGACTGGAAAACTCGCCGGAAGCGTAACAGCTCACGACAATGACGAAATGATAATAATAACGTCAAAAGGCCGTGTTGTACGAATGGGAGCGGATCAAGTTACATTGATGAAGAGACATGCTGTAGGCTATATCGTTCTCAGACTTGATGAGGGTGATACGGTTGCGGATTGCAGCTTAATTCGTGCAGAGGACGACGACGAAGAGACTACGAAGCTAATTAACTTTGAGGAGTAATCAATGAGAATTGCTAAAGACGGACTTCCGACGATAATATTTTTGCTGTTATGCGCCGGAGCCTTTGCTTTCATCTCGATAATTCCCACGTTAATAATTTTCGCGCTGTTATGTCTGGTAATCTGGTTTTTCCGGGACCCTGAGAGGACGACGAATTATGAGGACGGAAATTTTTACTCACCTGCTGACGGAAAAATTGTAGAGATTTCTGAATGCGAGCATGATTTTACCGGTCAAGCTCTGAAAGTCGGTATCTTCATGAATATTTTTAGCGTCCACGTAAACCGCGCTCCGTGTACAGGACGAGTTGATTATCTTGAATATATTCCTGGAAAAAAGATTGCGGCATTCTCGCCTAAAGCGTCGGAGATTAACGAACGTAATTTTGTCGGGCTCTCAACACAATGGGGGCCCGTCATGATGACACAGATTGCCGGACTTGTAGCAAGAAGAATTGTTTGCAGGTTAAAACGCGGTGAAATTCTAGAGGCTGGCCAGCGTTACGGTATGATTAAATTGGGCTCAAGGGTTGATTTGTACGTTCCTCGTGATACAGTATTGCGTGTAAAAATCGGCGAGGATGTGAAAGCCGGATTAACTTGTATAGGAGTGATAGCACAGTGAGAAATTTTTTGCGTATTCGGCGCAAGATGGGAAAATTTAAGAGGCATAAACCTTTGGAGTTCAGGCAAATAGCTCCGAACATGGTAACAAGCGGAAATTTACTTTGCGGGATATTTTCGTTAATGCTGGTCTTACATGGCAGATTTGTTCCTGCGGCGTGGTTAATATTCTTCGCTGTAATTTTTGACGGCTTCGACGGGAAAGTTGCAAGAATGCTCGGAGGCGGCTCTCAATTTGGGCTTGAGTTTGACAGTTTAGCTGACCTCGTGAGTTTTGGGGTTGCGCCGTCAATTTTGCTGTATCAAGTTTCAGTCCGTGAGCTTCACATAATCGGAGCTGTAGTAGCATGTTTCTTCGCGTTATGCGTGGCACTGAGACTAGCGAGATTTAACGTTGTTCATGTTCCCGGACCGTTTCAGGGTTTGCCTTGTCCAGCAGGAGGATTATTCGTAGCGTCGTTCGTAATTGCTGGGGTGAAACTTCCTGCGTGGGTTATGGCAATAGTACTCGGCTTTGTGGGCTTCCTGATGATTTCGAGTATTCCTTATGCGAACATGAAGAAGCTCACTAAGAAGACTGCGGACAAGACGAAATGTTTTGCTCTGCTCTCATTGTTCGTAATCTCGTTCGTGTGCTTGAAGAGTTCTGCTCCGTTGTTCCTGTTTGCGTTGTATATCGTGAGCGGATTGATAAAATTTGACTGGGGACAATGGATCTTGAAGCCTGAAGCTCGCGACGAAGCATTAAGCCATAAGAATTAGGACATAAAATTTTTGACGGACTCGCTGAAATTAGGCGGGTTCGTTTTTTTTATGGCTAGTAAATTGCATTCAACGATAGCGTCAATATTTTTCAAGGTTTGTAAATCTTCTTATGCGCTGAACGTTTCTTTAACTCCTCCTGCTTTCTATACGCATTCTCAAGCGCACGCACTAATTCATTCCAGCGGAAATTCCAGGCAACTTCAGCTTTACTCGGCTTGTCATGTCCGGGCTGGTCAATCGCGTCAATATCTTTCGGCCTCTTGTGAAGCGTGAAGCTCTCGCCGTCAAACGAAACACTTGAACCGTCATCAAACGGAATATACACTCTCATAGTTTCAGCGTTAAAGGCAATTTTGCGCTCATCACGATTGCGTCCTCACCATTGGAATAATACCCCTGACGAATTTTTTCCCTGACAAATGACATCTGGGAATACAGAGCTATTGCGGCAGAATTTGACTTCTTAACACGAAGCATTAAACGCTTAAAGTTCAGATACATTGCGCAGTCGCTGACAGCTAATAATAATTGTGAAGCTATTTTCATCCTGCGAAAGTTCTTATCGACGATTAACGCCATTAACACGCCTAATCTTTTCTCGCGGCCAAGAACTGCATAGCCTAAAAGCGGAGCCTCCGTTGTCAAAGCGAAGGCCCCTATGTAAGTAATCTCGTTGTGTGATTTATCGTTTAAGTCAGACTTTATAATTTCTTCAGGCCATGACAATTCAGAATTTGCGTTAATTCTCAGTATTGCAGGCAAGTCTTCAGCCGTCAAGAAATCTATTTCTGGTACGTACAAAAATTACATTCCCCTGTTAATCGTCTGGTTTCTGTCAGCTCCAACGCCGATTAATCCGACCGGAACGTTGAGAACTTTTTCAATGTATTTCACGTAGGCTTGAGCATTGGCCGGGAGTTCCTCAAAAGTTTTGCAGTTCGTGATGTCGTCGTCCCAGCCTGGTAAAGTTTCATAAACCGGTTGAATTTCGCTGAGTGAACGCGTATCGTTCGGCCAGGTCGTGAGCTTTTCGCCGTCTCTTTCGTAAGCTACACAAACTTTAATTCCGCCCATGCCTGTGAGAACGTCTAACTTTGTGAGAGCTATTACAGTTGCTCCGTTGAGTTCCATTGAATATTTTAACGCAGGAACATCAAGCCATCCGCAACGTCTTGGTCGTCCTGTTGTTGCTCCGAACTCGCCGCCGTTAGCTCTCAATTTTTCGCCGTCCTCGCCAAAATCTTCCGTCGGGAATGGGCCTTCTCCGACACGTGTCGTGTAAGCCTTAACTACAGCGATTACGCGCGTTAAATCATTCGGGGCTAATCCTGTTCCGGTGAAAGCTCCTGCCGCAGAAGTTGATGAACTCGTTACATATGGGTAAGTTCCGTGATCTATGTCAAGCAATGCCGCCTGAGCTCCTTCAAGCAAAATATGCTGGCCGTCGTCTACAGCCTTGCGCAATAAAGCTCTGGTGTCGTCAACATAAGGTGCTAATGCTTCGCCCCATTTTCGTGCCGGTTCATAAATTTCGTCAAATGGTAACGGCTTCTGATTGTAAAGTTTCGTGAAAATTTGGTTCTTCTCGTCAAGAATATATGTCAGTCTCTCACGCAGAACATCAGCATCAAGCAAGTCTTCAACTCTCAATCCTGAACGTGAATACTTATCGACATAACACGGCCCAATCCCCCGTCCAGTTGTGCCTATTTTACGGCCTTTTCCTCGTGCTTCTTCCTGCAATTTATCAAGCATCTTGTGATAGGGCATAACAACATGAGCATGAGGACTTACGGCCAATCTTGCACGGTCCTGACCTTTCGCGAATAATTCCCCCGTCTCGTTCAAGAATTGCTCAGGGTCAATCACTAAACCGTTGCCGAGTACACATAATTTTCCAGGATAAAGCATTCCCGAAGGTAACAGGTGAAACACAACCTTTTGACCGTCAGAAATTACCGTATGTCCTGCGTTCGCTCCGCCTTGAAAACGCACGAATACGTCAACGTCTGAACCGAGCATGTCAACAACTTTTCCTTTTCCTTCATCGCCCCATTGTGCTCCGACGAGAAGATCTACATTTTTCTTTGAACTCAAAATCTTAATTGCCTCCTTAATTTATTATTTTCTTCTGCCCGCAACTGGACGAATTTGTTTCTTGATTTCCGTGATTGCGCGCTGTAACTGTACATCTTTGCTTATTACCCTGTCAGGTTCACCTTTAACTTCAATATCTGGCGACAACCCAACGTGATCTATGACTTTTCCCGACGGAGTGTAATATCTCGCAATAGTAACATAAACTCCGCTTCCGTCAGTCAACGGGAATAATGTCTGTACGCTTCCTTTACCGAAACTCTTTTCACCGATTAATTTTGCACGTTTTCGATCGCTCAAGGCTCCGGCAACAATTTCACTCGCGCTTGCACTTCCACTGTTGATTAAGACGACGACAGGCATATTCGTTAAATATTGGGATTTATCGACGTAATATTTCTCGTTAGCTCGTTCCGAACGTCCTTTTGTCTCAACAACTAAGCCGCTCTTTACGAACATACTCACAATTTTTACGCTGGCATCGAGTAATCCTCCGCCGTTATTTCTCAGGTCAAGGATTAAGGCGCGCATTCCGTCTCTCATCATTTCGCGGATTGCACTTCGGGCTTCCTCGTGAGTGTTATGCTTGAACTGGGTCAACTTCAAATAGCCGATATCATCCGAGAGCATTTCGTTGCGTACACTTTTGAGCTTGATAATTTCACGCGTAATCTCAAAGCTCAGTAATTCGTCTTCTCCTTCACGACGTACCCAGACCGTAACTTTCGTATCAGGTTCACCGCGCAAAATTTGCACAACTCTATCAGAAGTCCATCCGATTACAACTTGGTCGTCAACTTTCACAATCTGGTCTTTCGTCTTCAAGCCCGCACGTTCAGCCGGAGAATCTTCCATAGGACTAATCACTAAAATTTGTCCGTCCCTGTCGCCTATGTACATTCCAAGTCCGCCGTATTTCCCTTCAAGTTCGATTTCCTCATCCTTGAGCTGTGAAGGTGAGACAAAACGCGTATATGGATCCTTCCAGGCTTCGACCATTCCTTTAGCGGCCCCGTGTAACAAATCGTCTTCGTTTGCCGGTTTAATTTCAGCGTCAACCTGGTAATTTTCGATAATGTATCTAATCTGACGCAAGAGCCATAATGAACGCACATTAAACGGGGATATTCTGTTGAAGTCTGATTCGGAAAAATCTGCGGATTGAGCTTTATAGCCGTAAAGAAATCCGATTGATGCCAGGAAAATAAAAACGAGAATATATACTTTCTTTCTTGAGAATTTCACTATTGAAATTACACCTGCCTTCTGAGAATGCAAGAATTATACAGCAATTTTTACCTTCGCAAATAGTTCATGGGATTTTGCGCGTTTCCGTTCTTCCTGACCTCGAAATGTAAGCCGTATTCCGAATCAGTCCCGGTATTCCCAACTTTGCCGATTACAGCTCCGGTTTGAACGTTTGCTCCTTCTCTCACTGAAGTTCCGCCTAAATGAGCGTAAACAGTCGTAAGATTTCCGCCGTGATCAATAATAACAACTTGACCAAAGCCACGAAGCCAACCTTGATAAAGAACTTCTCCAGGCCCGGCAGCTTTTACAGGAGTTCCAGCATTGGCCTTGATGTCAATTCCGGAGTTAAAAATTTTCGTCTTGAACGTCGGATGAACACGAGAGCCGTATTGCATTGTTACTGTCCCGTTTAATGGCCACGCTAAATTTTTCGGAGCAGATTTTGAGGCTGTCGACGTATCTTTAACGGGAACGGCGGCTTTTGAACCCTGAACAGGAGTTTTTGAGGATGCGGCTTTAGTTGACGTTGAAGATTTCTTTTTGGCGGCTGTAGTCTTCTGTTTCATCAGCGAGTTAATTTTGTTCCCGACGGCCTTTTGCGCACTCTCAAGTTCACGGGCGGCGGCTTCAGCTTTCTTCTGCTCACTCTGGACGTTCTTCAACAAGTTATCCGTCTTCTTAATCGTCGTATCGAACTCCGCACGTTTCTTCTTGAGCTCGTCGGTCTGCTTTGCAATTTGAGATTTATTCTTCTCAAGCTGACTTTTCGCAAGCGTTAATTCCTGTTCCTTTTCGGCCAATTCCTGAAGCATGGCTATATCATGTCTTGCAAATCTCCTGAGCATATACGCCGTATTAATCGCTTCGTGCGGGCCTTCGGAGTTCAATATTACGCTCAAGCTATTTTCTTCAGGGGTAAACTTGTAAATGTCCACAAGCCTGTTGCGTAAAGTCGTCAATAAAATATTCATCGACTCAGTTACGACGGCAATATTTCTGTCAAGGACACTCACAGAATTTTGAAGTTTACTATTCTCACGCTCAAGGTCATTCATTCGTTCTTGTGAGGCGTTCGCATTCTGCTTAAGACGCGATAATTGGCTCAATAAATCTTTGGACTGCCGGGATTTTTGCTTTGCTATCTCGTTGTATTGCTGGATTTTCTTCTTCATGTCGCTTTGACTTTTCTGCTGAGACTTAATCTGACTGTCTAAATTTGCTCCGTAAGCCAGTGAACTCATCAGGAAAATCATGATTAACGCTAAAAATTTCTTCATGATAAATTCTCTCCTTAACGCTTCAAATATTTAATCGGGTTCACAGGAGTTCCGTATTGTCTGACCTCAAAATGCAAGTGATAGCCCGTAGTATTTCCAGTTTTGCCGACGCGTGCGATTACAGCTCCGGAGTTAACAACTTGGCCTTCTTTTACGAGACTTGCTGAGAGATGAGCGTACAAAGTTGAATATCCCTTGCCATGATCCAGAACTACAACTCTTCCGTAGCCACGAAGCCAGCCGTTATAGATACATTCTCCGGCCTCAGGAGCTTTTACGGGAGTTCCATTCGGTGAAGCTATATCAATTCCGGAGTGAAGAATTTTGCGCTTTAATATCGGGTGTATTCTGTAGCCATAAGGACTTGAGATTACGCCTCTGACGGGCCAGTCGAATTTTGAGCCTTGACCAATTCCCGGAGCATAAACGCGGTTACGCTGTTGTTGCAATCTCTTAATCATAGCTTGAGCGGCTTGCTGAGCTTCTTCAGCTTCTTTCGCGGCTTTCTCGGCTAATTCCTTTTGCTTCTGAATTGACGTGATAAACTTGTTCGTCTCGTTAATGCTCCGTTTGTATTTATCTCGCTGATTTTGGACGGCTTGAGTTTTCTCCATAAGTCTTATTTGCTGTTCGTCCATGTTCTGACGAGTTGCATCGAGATTTTGAACGCGAGCATGAAGCTGTGAAAGGATTGAAGCATCACGTTGAGTTACACGCTTGAGTAAATATGCAGTCTCGACGGCCTCAAAAACGCTTCGTGACGCAAAAAGCATTCTCATCTCTTCAGCTTCACCGTATTTGTACATGTCAAGAACTCTGTCTTTCATTTGCTCCGAAAGCTCGTTAATCTTGACTTGTTCGTCCTTCATGTTTGAATCCAGCATAACTATATTTTCCTGAATTTTTTTGTTCTGAAGCTCCAAAACTGTTAATTCCTGACGCGCAACGCTTTCATCCTGCTGAAGAGTGTTTACTTTCGTCAATAATCCCTCAACTTTTTTGCCCATCGCTTTAATCTGCTGCTTATAATCCGCAATTTGCTTCGTTAAATCCGCACGTTTCTTCTCTTCGGCGGCAATTTGGGAATCAATACTGCTTTTCTTGGCGGCAGAATTTACAATAGAAGGGGAAAATATTATCAACACGAGAATTATTACGAGAAAAAATTTTTTCATCATTCCGGCCTCGTTATCGAGTTAATGAACCTCGCGACAACTATGTAACTGCATACCCAGCCTAATGTTGCTCCGAAACCGGCAAGAAGTCCGCAAAATCTCCAGATTACGCTTTGCTCGGTGATTAAACTTGCTCGTAAAAATGGCAAATTGGCCTGAAGCAAAGTTATTCCGGGAAAATATGCCCCGATAATTCCAGCGGCCGCGATTATCGCCCCGAAAAACGCTAATAACGTTCCTTCAAGGACAAACGGCGTTGCTATGTAAGAGCGTGTTGCTCCGACGAGATACATTATGCCGATTTCCTCACGACGGGAATAAAGCGAGATGTGAATTGTATTATAGACGACTAAAGCCGTGATTATTACGGACAAGATAAACATGACTAGAGCAATTCGTGATGAAATTCTTGATAACGCCGAAATTCTTTTTACGACCATTCCCGCATAAACAACATCTTCAACTTCGGGCATGGCTTTTAACGCGTTCACTAAAGGCTCAACGTCTTCTGCTCGGTGAACGTGAATCTCGAAATTATACGGAATTGGATTATCACCTAACATCTCAAGCGCTCGTGATTGGGAACCCATTTTTTCCTGCAATTTCGCCAGTGAATCCGCCGGAGAAAATATTTTCATTGAGTAAACGTATTCAAGGCCCTGAATTTTCCCGGAAATCATGTCAATATCTAGCGTGTTATCTTTCACTAAATATGCCTGCACAACGAGTTCACTCTCAAGACGAGATAATAAATTTTCCAGATTTAGCGAGAATAAAGTTGTTACGCCTAATATCCATAGCATTACCCCTGCGGTTATAAGTGTTAAGAGGCCTAAAACCCAATGATGAACAACAAGCCTCCACATGTCCCGCAAAATATATTTCAGTGTAGTCATTATCCTGAATAAGTCCCTCCTTTTTCGTCGCGGATTAATCTTCCGTTGTCGAGCTCAATAACTCTTTGACGTGAAGCATTTACTATGTTCTGATTATGCGTTGACATCACGACCGTAACGCCGGCTTGATTAATCCCGAACAAAATTTTCATGACATCAACGGCCGTATGAAAGTCCAAATTTCCAGTCGGCTCATCAGCGATAAAAAGTGAAGGCGAATTGGCCAATGCACGAGCAATCGCTACACGCTGCTGTTCTCCACCGGATAATTGCGCAGGCCTCATGCTTCGTCGTCGCCATAAGCCAACTTGATTAATTACGTCCTTCGTTCGTTCGGCTACAAGTTTTTTGGGAACTGACATTGCTTCCATGACGAACGCAATATTCTCATAAACTGTCAAACTTGGAATTAACTTGAAGTCCTGAGCAACTAAGCCGACATCACGCCGATAATACGGAATATCAGCCTTTCGCATTTTTCTCAGGTCATAGCCTCCGACTGCAACAAGTCCTCTTGATGGCAAAAGCTCACGGGTAATTAATCGAAGAAGTGTAGATTTTCCCGAACCTGTCTGACCAACAACGTAAACGAATTCCCCTTGCTCAATATTAATATTAATGTCGACTAAAGCGGCAATATCAGGCTCAAAAATTTTGCTTACTCCTGAAAAATTTATATTCATTAATCAACTCCCCTTATATTTCGCTCGTTCATTCAATGCCTGTTGAGTGTCAAATTCTCCCCAAACCGCGTGAATAATATCATGTATAGTCATCTTCTTATCTTCTCTGAGTTCCTGCCACAATTCATGATTTAAATATGTCCAAGTTGTGAATATTGGCTCTCTTCCTCGTCCAAATCTGCCAAGAACAAGCCAGCCTGACATTGGATTATACAAAACTAAAGGTGAAGCATTTTGTGAGGCCATTCGTTGGATTTCGAGCACTGAAAATGAAAGTTCTTCGAGTTCAGCCATTGCGTTTTTATCAGGAAGCTCAAGAAGTGAGAACCAAATATGAGCCGAATGTTTAGACTTCATGAAGTTTTCGGGATTAGCTTTCAGCCAGGCTTTAAGTCGTCCAAGTGTCTCCATTTCTCCGCGAGCTAGAGCAAATCTCAATGCCCAGTATGCTTTACTCAAAACTAAATCATTCTTCATGAACTCAGCAAAATTTTTCTCGTCAAGAAATTCTGAACTATCAAGACTAAACGCAGGATTATCACGCATAAAAGTCCTCAGCATTAACACGGCCGCTTCATGTTGCCCCGGAGGCTCGGTTAATTGCAATAATTCTTTACGTAAAGTATTCACAGTTCCTGGCGGTAAAATCGTCGGACCTGATCCTTCGTTTAAGAGTGAAAGAGTTTCATTGTCATATAAATTTACGTTCTTCGGCTCAACTCCGGGCTTGTCGCTGGCATAAATCCATTTTCCGCTGCCTGTTCCAAGCAAATATTTATTATGAGGCAGCAATAACATCACAGCAGGTTCTTCGGGCATGGCGATATTATCAGGAATATTTTCGGGGGGTAATTCTGCAAGTGTCCCGTTTGACATCAATTCAAGCAGCAATTTTCATTCTCACCTCTCAGATTTTCGTAACATTTTAACAGGTATATTTATCACAAAGTTTTTCATTCAGCAAGCAATAATCCATGTCTCAAGCCGTTAATACTCACTATGCAAGCTGGAGCGTCTAACATTCTCAATGCCTCTAAGACTATGCACGCACTGCCTAAAATTACGTCGGCTCTAGACTTTGGGAGGCCAATTACATTTTCGCGTTCACTGAGAGTTAATGACGAATACATACGGATTTGCTGAACTATATCACGCTGAGTTAATACGCTTCCGTGTAATTTCGAGGGCATAAAGTTTTCACAAGCGAATTTTACTCCGGCCATCGCTACAACTCCTCCACCGACACCGATTATGTGAGACTGAGAAGCTCTGAACTCGTCAATCTTGTAATCCATAAATAAATTTGTCACGTGAGAAACGGCTTCATCACAAAACTTTTTCTTAATTGGCCGGTCATGCTCGTAAAAAAAACGTTCCGAGAGATTTACAGCACCAATCGGAACGCTTACGATTTTATTTACTGCTCCGTTTGAACCTGAGACAAATTCCGTGCTGCCTCCTCCTGTGTCGAACATGATAATATTTCCGTGAATATCAAAGCCGTCAACAGCTCCTCGCCAAGAAAATTTTGCTTCGTCCTCGCCCGAGAAAATATGAACTTCAAGCCCGGTATTCTCTCGAATTAATTTCACGAAATTTTCAGAATTTTTTGCGGTCCGAAGTGCCATAGTTCCGACAATGAAAATATCAGCTGCATATTTCTCCGCACGTCTGGCCATTTTCGTTACAGTTTCACAGGCAGTTTTCATGCTGTCTTCGAGAAGAACTCCGGTTGATGACATTCCTCGTCCTAATCTTACGACTTCCGTCTCATCACGAATTACATTAATTCTCCCGTTCTCAATCCGAGCAATCCGCATCTTTATGGAGTTACTGCCTATGTCAATTACTGCTTTAATCATTATCTTTCTCCTACCTCAATCATTTTTTCTCAATCATTTTTTCGTCTCATTGATTCCTGCATAACGAAACAAAACGCTGTTACTGGTATAGTGAATAACAATCCCAAAGTCCCGGCTAAACTCTGGACGATTTCCTGAGCAATATACGGGTCATTAAGAATTCCTGAAAGCTCAACGCCCGCACTGCAGATTAATATTGCCATCGGTAAAGAACTTCCCATGTAAGCGAGTATCAACGTGTTAATCATGCTCCCGAGAACTTCACTTCCGACGTTCAAGCCAGCGAGTAATAATCTATCTAACGGGATATCTTCATCATAATCAACGAACTCTGACATTGACGCCGTAATCGAAACTCCAACGTCGAGTACAGCACCGATTGAGCCGACAAGTACAGACGCAAGCAAAACTCCCTGCATGTTCAGGCCCGGTAAAGTTGACGCGAGTAATGCTGCACCTTCTCCGGCAAGTCCTGACAATTCCCAAATACGAACCATCAGAGCACCGCAAAGAAATCCGCATAAAACTCCTCCGAAACTTCCGAGTAAAGCCACGAGCATATATCTTGCGTGATGGACGACACATAAAATCGTCAACGTTGAGATCATGAATACCGAAGCAATCGCGAGCAAAACAGGGTTCCAGCCTTGAGAGATTAACGGTATCATTGTGAAGATTAATATCAATATCGAAGCTCCAAGTCCAAGCAAAGCCAGAAATCCCCGAAGTCCAGTGAGAGCAATTAAAATTGTGCAGACCATCATGATAACTCCAGCAACCGAAGGAACTCTGAAAGCATCAGCAATCGAATACTGAACTCGTCCGTCGCTGAACATGTCCCAGACTAATAAATATCTATTGCCGGGCTTTACGTCTAATCCGCTTCCTGAAAGTCTCACGGTTTTTACGTTCATTAATTCTTCTTCGCGAGGCCCGTTTAAAACTTGCAAGACTGTATCACGTTCAAGCATTTCATAAGATTCTTCGTGTTCGTCCTCAGGAGGAATTATGCTCTCAGGCCCTGCTTCGATTACGCGGACGATTAAGGAGTCGTTAGTGTTCCAGTTAGATATAGTAAAATTATCGACAACGTAATAGAATGCCCATGATATTAACAGTGCAAAAATTATTCTTGCGAAAAGATTTCTACTCCTCATAATTAATCCCCTCAGCTTCAATAAAATTCTTCATGTCATCCGGCAGCTCAGCAAAAAATTTTTTCCCGTCAATCTCACTCAAAGCCTCATGCAAATTCTCCGGAAATTCAAGGCAATAAGCATGTAAAAGCGGACGAGTTACGTTCTTCATTAATTTATTAGCCTTAAAGTCGCCGTATTTCCTGTCGCCTAAAATCGGATGATGAATATATGCCATATGAACACGTGCTTGATGAGTTCTTCCCGTCAATAATTCAAGCTCAACGAGTGAAAATTTCCCGTTTGTCGCAAGCCGAGTACATTTCGTGATAGCTGTCAAGCCTTCTTCATCAGAAACTTTCACGATATTATTCTCAGCGTCTTTCAACAATGGAGCCTCAATCATGATTTCTTCCGGAGTTTTTCCGACGACAACAGCACGATAAAATTTTCGGACATTCCGAGCCTTGAAGAGTTCCTCCATTGCGCGCAAAGCATCACCGTGAAGAGCTACGGCCAATACTCCCGTCGTGTTACGGTCAAGTCTGTGAACTGCCGCCGGAGTTTTTGTCCCGAACATTGCCCAGACTCGTGAAATTATGCTGTCTCCGTTGGGTTCGTCAGGTTGAACGAGCATTCCTGAGGGCTTATTGAGAATGAGAACGTTTTTTCCCTGAAAGATGACTTTGATTTTCCCCCATGATGACGCATGCTTTATGACTTTCTCGTCCTCTCGTAATGGCCAGCTCACGCTTAACTCATCACCAGCATAAACATGAAATCCAGGCTCACGAACTCGCTTTGAGTTTACCCGAATTTCGCCAGTCCGAATTGCTTTCATGATTTCTCCGCGAGTTATCCATTTGAAAATTGATAATAAAGTCCTGTCAAGTCTTCGGTCGTCGTGATCCTGAGAGAGTTTCAGCGTGTAACTCATAAATTAATCCCTCGCCATAATCTTCTTTCTATCAACGGCAAATAATCCGTAACCTCGCTTTGATTATTCAGGGCTTCAATCTGCAATTTCCAGTAACTCAGGCGAAAATCCAAATCATCAGAGGCATTAACGATCATAGCTTCGGGAGTTTCAGGCAAAACAGGTGAGCCAAATTCGCGCCGTCCGTGATGACTTACCATGATATGACCGAGTGCGAGCGTAATTTTCTCGTCGAGTTTCTCAATCTCAGCAAGTTTCATGAAAGTGTTATAGCCCAGTGTAATATGTTCAATCACGTTCCCTTGCAAAGTCATCTGAGGAACCGGAGAAATTGTGTACGCTTCGAGCTTGCCTATGTCGTGTAATAAAGCTCCGGCGATGATTAAGTCAATATTAACTGGAACGGCGAAATCTTTATAGTGTCGTGCTAAGTCTCGTGCTCCTATTGCAACAGACACGGAATGTTCAAGCAAGCCTCCTGTGTAAGCATGATGAAGAGAGATTGCGGCCGGCCAAATCTTGAATTTTTCCCATAAGCCATGTTTGAAGAATACAGCTTCTACGAAATTTCTTAATTCTTCATGTGAGATCTCAGCGATTAAATTTATGAACGTGTCCTCGAGAAATTCATTTTTTACCGGAGAATGTCTTGCAAAAAGACTTGGAGGATTTTCATTCTGATCAAGATAAAATACTTCGTTAAAGTTATATTGAACTTGGTCGCGATATTCTGCAATTTTCCCGTAAATCTCGACGGTTGAGCCCTCAAATCTCAAGCCGCAATTGTCCGGATCAATCGGGAAATTATCGCCGCCTTGAGTACTTCGCCAGTTTGAAGCCGCCCAAATTTTGCCTTCGAGATCTCCTGTTGAGTCGCTTAATGTCATTTCCCAGAATGGATTATCATTTCTGTCTTTACGCCGCGTTAATTTTGAGACTATGCCTTTAACGTTGAAGTCCGAATTTTTAGGGAGCTGCCTGACCTCCCGAATATTTAGAGTTTTTTTCATGGAAGAGCCTTTCATGTTAGAAATTTCGTATATTATATCAGCGTGAGAAACTCAAAAACTTGCAGCAAAATATAACACGTTCTATTTTATTGATGAGATTTATTACAGGAGGAGAAAATTAGACTTGATACTTTCAGGCTTGGAGATAAAGAAGCAAATTAACAAGAAAATTTTCATTGAGCCGTTTCATGAAGAACGATTAAACCCTAACAGCTATAATTTGTCGCTTCATGATGAGCTATTAATCTACACGAATGAAACTCTCGACATGCGAGCGAATAATCCCAGCGAAAAAGTTTTAATCCCATCAGAAGGATTTATGCTTCAACCTGGAAAATTATATCTTGGTCGGACAAGCGAATACACACGAACTGAGGGCTATATTCCCATGCTTGAAGGACGCTCATCAATCGGAAGACTGGGCATATGCATTCACGTAACGGCAGGTTTCGGAGATGTCGGATTTGCCGGTTACTGGACGCTTGAGCTGTTCTGTGTTCAGCCGGTGAGAATTTACGCGGGAGTTCAGATTGCGCAGATTTATTATCACACGATTACGGAGCCTTACGAGAATTACACGCGCGGGAAATATCAGAATAACAAAGGTATTCAAGCCAGCATGTTATACAAAGAGTTTGAGATATAATTATCAATCGTTCATATTCAGGAGAAAAATTATTGAGAGAAAATTTGACATGAAAGAACTCGGAATGATTGTAAATTTACGTAAGCCCGCAGCTATCGAGATGGCCAGAAAGTTATTACGTTGGGGAAATTCTCACGGATGCCCGTTCATGCTGCCTCATCAGGAAGCCAGCGCACTCACAACCGCAGGACTTGACGACGAACAATGGCTTAAGACTGTGAAACTTGCTGTTGTTGTCGGAGGAGACGGGACATTTTTACGCGCGGCACGTTACGTAATCGGCACGGACATAATTTTACACGGAATTAATCTCGGACATTTGGGCTTTCTCGCTTCAAGCCGGCCGGATGAATATGAACATGACCTTGAAAATATTCTTAATGACAACTTTGAAGTCCTTGAACGTCGAGTGTTAAAGTGTATGCTCTTTCATGACGGTTCACCTTCTCACAAACTTTATGCCCTGAATGATATAGTTTTGACGACGAACGCAATTGCAAGATTACTTCACATTGAGATTAGATTTAATCTTGATTTTTTCTGCGTGTTACCGGCTGACGGCGCAATAGTCTCAACAGCAACAGGCTCAACAGCTTATGCTCTCTCAGCAGGAGGTCCGGTAATTCCTCCGCATATGGACGCAATGATACTCGCCCCGTTGTGTGCTCACACGCTTTATTCCCGGCCAATTTTAGCGTCTGAGAATGATTGTATCTCGTTAATTCCGCGCGGAGCTTCGAGGGACTTAATGCTTACTCAGGACGGACAACTTGCATATGAAGTTTTTCCAGGCGACAGGATCGATATAAAACTTTCACGCTCAAAGAAAATCAGAACGGTGAATTTGCCAGGAAAAAATTATCTGGATATAGTCCGGGAAAAATTGGGCTGGGGTCAGGCGTTAAACAGTGATTAATTCTCTCAGGATAAACAATATCGGCGGCATAAGTGAAGCAGCATTAATTTTCACACCAGGCTTCAACGTCATAACTGGCGAGAGTGGAGCGGGAAAATCCAGCGTTGTACGTTCACTTGAGCTTTTAACGGGAAGCAGAGGAGGAGTGAAATTCATTCGTGCTGGAGAAGAACGGGGAATTGTTGAGGCAGAATTTTCCGGACAAGTTATAACACGTGAAATTCTCAGGACTGGACGTTCGCGAGCAAAAGTTGACGGGGAAAATTTAGGTTTGAACGACTGCGCAAAAATTGTGAACTCGCTTGTACGTATACAGAGCCAGTTTGCCCAGATGGAATTGCTTGAACCTGAGAGACAATTAGCGATGATTGATTCATGTTTACCCGAAAAAATCAGGAATGAAATATTTGCAGACTTCCGGGAAATTTTCGACAAGGCCAGAGCCAGCACGAGGGAACTTCGAGCGATAAAGAAGCGTCGAGCCGAGATTGAGAGGAAATACGCGAACGCTCGGGAAATATTCGAGTTGATGAAGATTGCCAGACCTGAAACGGGCTTAGAGATGAGGCTTGAGAATGAGATTGCTGACCTGACGCATAAAATTTCAACCAGAGAACGAGCAAAAGAAAGCATTGATTTATTAACAGGCGGATTATCCGAACAGGGCTTAATCGGGAATGTCGAGACGTGCTTTGAAAGTTTATACGAGTTTATGACTGACGACGATGCCGACGAAGTGAGATTGTCAACGGAGAAATTATACGACGCTGTGAAAAGTCTTGCGGGTAATTTCGGCGATAATGAAAGCGATGTAAATCTTCGTGACGAAACCGAAGAGAGATTAGGCGCTTTACGAAAACTTAAGCGGCTTTGCAATATTCCCGACGAGAATGAATTATTGAACTATTGCGATGAAATTTACACAAATCTTGAGTGGCTAGAAAAAAGTTATTTGGAGCTTGAGGAGTTATCGGCGCGTTCACTCGACGAGAAAAAGAAAGCTAGCGTCCTGGCGATGGAAATTCGGCGTGCACGTCATGAGGCGGCTGAAAAGTTGACAGTGAGAGTTAATGCTTTGCTCTCGGAATTGGCCATGCAGAACATAACTTTTGCGATAAATTTTACGGACTTGAACAAGCTCAATCAGACCGGAGCTGACGAAATAGAATTTATTTTACGGGACGGGACACGTTCAGGCCGAGTTGAGAAGATTGCTTCAGGAGGAGAATTGAGCCGGTTGCTTCTGGCGTTGCAATTGTCTCTTCCTGATGAGTGGCTGCCACCGACGATTGTATTTGACGAGGTTGAAGCGGGATTAGGAGGACGCGCGGCGGTTTTGTCGGGAATGCAACTGAAAAAATTATCGCGAAAGTGTCAAGTAATCCTCGTAACTCATGAGGCATCAATCGCGGCACTTGGAGACACGCACATATTAATTCAGCGTTCGGACGGGCAATCTTTCATGAGGGAAATTGACGGTGAAGAAAGAGTAAGGGAAATTGCGCGTATGCTTTCGGGATCTCCGGACATGGAAGAAGCAAAAGAACACGCGAAAATCTT
>CALGHA010000157.1 GCA_937915835.1 uncultured Fretibacterium sp.
CTGGCGAGAAAATTGGCATAACCGGATGGCCTGACACTGACTATATGCCAATGCCTGCAACTTTAACGAGTAAAGATTTAACCGGCGTAAACTGGAGATACGGAGTGTCGGGGCCTGCTGGTATGATGGGCGATACAAATATTCTCAGCTGGAAAGGCAATAATAATTCCGGCACTCTCACGATTAATTATGATGGAAATGATTACCAAATTGATTTGTCAGAGATAAATTCATCGACAGATCTTGTAAACGCTATTAACCGAAAACTCCCGGCCAATGATAGCGGAACTCCTTTTGCTTCACTCTCAACAGGAAGATTAACAGGACATTTAGTTCTTCAGTCGGACGGCCCAACTATTAGAGTAAGCGGAACAAACAACGCCATGAATGAAATTTTCGGGACATCATCAGCAATGCTCAGCAACACATCAGCTTCACTCACCATAAAAATTGCTGACAATGACACTGACGCGACAAAAATTTTCATCAACGGCCAGGACACATTAGAGACTTTAGCCGAAAGAATTAACTCGATCGAAGGGGTTTACGCACGAACGAGCGCGGACAACAAAAGGTTAATCGTTTCAGCTCAGAGAACAGGAGCTTTACAGTCAGACAGGCTTCATATTAACGAAGGACTAGAAGAATTAAATTATCCTTCACTTACGATTATGGGCGAAGGTGAAGCATTAGAACTCTTTGATTTTGACGATGCCGGAGCGATTAAGGCTGTTAGTGAGCGCAGAATTGTTGACCAAAGCCATATGGACGTTTTCGATGTTCTCGGAATGGAGACAGCAATGAAGAGCCGCGAGTTTTCACCAGATGAAAAGTTGACGGTTCAGGACGGAGAACAATTACACTGGAGAATTATGAGCGGAGGACGTACGACTGATATTAAGCTGAACGCTGGAGATTACACGCTTTCAGAAATTGCCGAGAGAATAAAAAACGCTGGAGCAGGCTGGCTTGAAGTTACATTGAGCGAGGACAAGGATGATGATTACCAGCAAGGAACTCTTGACGGAGAAGCACAAACTCAGAGGCTCGTAATTCGGGGCTATAACGGCGAACAAGTTTTATTCCTGGACATGAACGAATACAATTACGCCGATAAAATGGGACTTTCGACGGCTTTACGCACTGACGCTTACGACGAAAAAGTTAATTATGCCGGAACAGGAACAAAATGCGTAAATTTCCCGTCAGCTCCGTGTGTTGATGACAACGTCGGCATTCAGATGCGCGTGCAAATGAACTGCGGAATGAGTTACGACGTGAATATCAAGAAAGCAGAAGTCATTGACAAAGAGACGGGATTTGTTGACCGTAACAAAGTCATGAAGTCAATAGTCGACCAAGTAAACGAACAGGAAGGCCACGACATTATGGGCTTCACGGTTCATCTCGACAGAAACGGTGTAGAAATCGATAACTCATCATCAATATATTTTCTCTCAGGTGAAGCGTTTACAGTTGTAGATATGCCGTTCACAGATCCCGAATGGAACGATTACTCCGGAGGATTGGCCGCACAAATGGGAATACACGGAGGAATTACGGGAAATCTCGCGAAAACTGAAGTTCCCATGAAGGACAATGCAACTTTCAGTGAGGCTTATGCTGAAGAAGGCGTTACGTTCAGAGAAGGCACAATTCGTTTCTCAAATCTTGCGCATGAAGTCGAGATTGATGTAAGCGCGACTGATACGGTTAAAGATGTAATGGACAGATTACGTGTTCAGGCTGGGGATTGGCTCTACGTGAATTATTATGATACTCACATGGGCCAGGACGCAACTCGTAACACTGGGGATTATCCGTTAATTTCGTTCTCGTCAGTTGATGGCTCGGCTGTGAATGTTCTTGACATTAAGGGGCATATTGCACAAGACGCGCTCGGAATTTCTACGGGCATTCAGGGCAGATTAAATACCGACGGAACAGAAGGAAGCAATACGGGAATTATGGCTTTCGACTGGGATATTGAAAATCAGAGTGTTCCGGCTGACAGCGTAACTATTACAGTTGCAGGTTACTCACACACAATAGATTTGAGAGCTATACGTGACGTTACGGCGGACGACGCAGTGAAAGCAGATGACGTTGCAGAATTTATCAACGCGAGAATGCAGGATTACGATGTTCGAGCTGAGATTAACGACGACAACGAGTTAATGATCTGGTCAACACGCGGCTATTCAGTTCAGGTTGAGTTCTCATTGAATGACGGCGAAGTTACTGATTTCTTCTTGGGCGATGAGGAATCAAACAGGAGCTATTACAGAGGCGGTTATAACCTCGAAGGAGACGCTGAAGACAGAGGCATTAAGGACGGCGATTTATACTACAACGGCATTCACGCTCAAAACGCTACGATTAGAAGCGGAGCTAACACGATGAGACAAAACGGCTTCGGAGTAATCAACGATGTAATTTCCGCTGTAAACTCAGGAAATCGCGAGGCCCTCACCGATAAAATGCTGCCGAAAATTGATAGTTTCATCAGCAATATTCTTTCTGTTATGGCCGAAAACGGAGCGCTTCAATCTCGCTACACATACAACAATGAACGCTTAATCACTGAGAACGCGATTATGACCGAGAACTATGATGATCTCGTGAAGATTGACCCGGCCGAAGCAATTTCACAGTTGATGATTGCGGATTACATGTATCAGGCCAATTTAGCCGTAATCGCGAGACTTGTTCAGCCTTCGTTACTGGACTTCCTGAGCTGAAAAATTTTCATCCCCTCGTCCACAAAGCGGGGGGATTTTCTTTACACCGTCAAAATTCTCATACTCTCAATTCCTCGATCATCGATTATTTTTACCGCAATTCTCGTGCCCTCTTCAGCCTCAAACTCAAGCGACGAATTACCTTTGAACGCTTCAATTCGCTCTAAGTCAAGTTCAGCCTTAAGCGTGTTCGCAAGTTTGTTCCAACCTCCTGATTTGCCATCCATAGGGAAAAATACCTGCGAAGGATTTATGCTCATCCCGTCATAATCGCTGTCAAGCATCCACATTGAGATTTTATCAGCATCGCCGGAAATTACTTTGCCAGCGTTCACATCATAATAATCAAAGCCGATTACTTTTACCCGATAAACTTTTTCCCTCACGTTCTCGAGCACAACATCAGGCTGTCCAACGAGATAAAATGACTGGTCAGTGTTGACTTTCTTTTTCAGGTCCTCAGTGATTAAGTCCGGGTTCATCTGAACTTGCAATAAGCTCACTCCGTCCCAACGAGTATTAGCGATAACTTTCGAGGCCTCCGGGTCAAACTGAAACGCCGCAAAAATTATCAACTCAGGAGCAGGCCTCTCATTTTCAGCCTCATCAAGCGCAGAGTTCACACGTCGAGCGTCCATAAGCGAATTTTCACCAGCAAAACATATCAGCGCATGTTTGTTCTCGTCAGTCTCGCTCGAAGCCGTCAAAAATCTCATTCCAGGTTTCTCCTCAATACGAGCAAATTTTATTCGCTCACCATTCCGGCCAATTATCCCCGTAGCTTGAAGCTGCTCTCTCCAGTCCGAAACTTTTGCGCTCTCGTTATCGTCAAAATTTATTGCCTCATCAACGCTCAAGACAACAGGCGACGGAACAGCCTCAATCGTAAACGGACCAGTTACACGGATTATTCCCTTCTCAACTTCAGGCGCATCATACAAAATTTCACGTGCAGGCTCCTCATCGTTGGCAATCGACTTCAAAGTTACGTGCGGAACCGTCTTATACACAAATCCGCCGTCAATTCCCTTCTTAACATCAGCAAGTTTGTAATAATCATAGCTCGCCGTCAATAACCTCTGCCGCGCAATCGCAATCGCTACCCTCGAAGTATCACACGTAATCCATCGACGCCCCCATTGTTCCGCGACATAAGCCGTAGTTCCCGAACCGCATGTGATGTCCAGAACTAAATCGCCAGGATCCGAAGTCATGAGAATACAACGGGCTATTGCGTCTGAAGCTGTCTGAACAACGTATAATTTTTCTTCTGTGAAACCTGTGAGCTTCGTATCATCCCATGTGTTGTTAATGGGAATTACGGGGAAATCATCAAGATACTGTTTGTACATTATTGTGTTGCCGATAATCTTTAACCGTCCGGCTTCCGCTAGTGCTTTCATTCCTTCAGGATATGTTATCCGCCAATGTCGATTTTTACTCGGATAATATGTTCTGCCCTCATACGTGAAAGGCTGCTCCTCACTGGCTTTTCCCGCGCTCGTGCAGTCACCAGCCGCAAAAACCCTCGCCCCTTTCGGAAGATTTCTCATCTCCTCTTCCGTCATTCTCCGTTCTTCTCCGTTAAACTCAATCCAGACGTATTGAGTTGTTCCTTCTTGTCCGAGTTTCTTAGGCTTGTAAAGTTGATGATATTTCACCTGTTTCTTATTCTTAGCGTACCACACAATATAATCATTAATCGTTGCAAGCAAAGTTGACGAAGCTCCCGAAGTTTTCTCAAGGCTAATCATGCTCACGAAATTTTCAGTGCCGAATATCTCATCGAGCAGGCATCTCACGAGGTGAACGTTTTCATCGCTGATTTGTACGAAGACGCTTCCGGTTTCGCTGAGTAATTCGCGGACTAGCAGGAGCCTGTTGCGTAAATAAGTCAAGTAAGAGTGAATGCCGAGTTCCCAAGTGTCTCGAAACGCTTTAATCATTTCGGGTTCAGTCGTTAAATCTTCGTCATTTCTGTCCTTAACGTCGCGTTTGTTTATGAATGGCTGAAAGTTGCTTCCGTATTTTATGCCATAAGGCGGGTCGACGTAGCACGTTTGAACTTGTCCGGACATGTTTTCGCGCTGGATTAATGAGTTCATGATTACGAGGCTGTCTCCGGCAATGATCCTGTTAGTCCAGTTTTCGCGATGAGAATAGAACTCGATTGCGGCGTTGCGTCTGTTCATGCGTTCGATTTCGTCAATATGGAAGCCGAAAAAAGTTTGTATTGACTTAAGATTTTTGCGTACTCTGTTGATTATTCGTGAGGGGTTTACGGTCTCGTGAATGTGCAAAGATGATGCCGGGACGTCGAAACTTAAGCCTTCGGATTTTCCTGACCAGTCCAAAGCCGGAGAAAAATGCGGGTCGAAGCTGTAAGTTGTCGGAGGTTCGTCGGACTTGTCGAAGCGTGATAGTCCTGCACGAGGAATTGTCGGGCGAGTATGTTCGTCGTGAGTGTAAGCGTCGATTGGCCGGAGTTTAGCGGCTTCTTTTTCGGAGATTAAAATTTTGCGGGGCATGAGTTTTTCCTTTCGTTGAACGAGATTATGAGGATATTTTACACCAGCGGGAAATTGCATTTATGTTCAGCATTACAAACTTTATGAAAATTAGATAATTCCTGTTAAATAGGCAATTGTTGAACTTGACGCTAAAAATAAGTTTGACTATACTAACGAAAATTACCGCAAAAATTTCACGAAAGGAGAAAAATTTATCATAATGCAAGAAGCGTGGAGAGATTTTAAGGGAAGTCATTGGCGTGAAGATATAAACGTCCGTGATTTCATTCAGAACAATTACACCCCATATGACGGCGATGAAAGTTTTTTAGCAGGCCCAACCGAAGCGACTAATAAACTTTGGGGAAGGCTCCAGGAACTCCAGAAAGAAGAGCGTGCGCATAATGGCGTTCTTGAATGCGAGACCGAAGTTGTTACGGGATTGACAGCTTACGGCCCGGGCTATATTGATACGTCAATGAAGGATCTTGAGAAAGTTGTAGGACTTCAGACGGATAAACCGTTAAAGAGAGCTTTTATGCCATATGGCGGCATTAAGATGGCAGAACAGGCAGCGGCAACTTACGGCTACAAGATTAACCCGAAATTCTCAGTAATATTCACTCAGTATCATAAAACTCACAATCAGGCAGTATTTGACGCTTATACTCCGGAGATGAAACGTGCGAGACATGCTCATATAGTTACGGGACTTCCTGACACTTACGGACGAGGCCGAATTGTCGGGGATTATAGGCGTGTTGCGTTGTACGGGATTGACTTCTTGATTAAGAAGAAGAAAGAGGACTTTGCTAATTGCGGCTCCGGGACAATGCTTGATGATATTATTCGTCAGCGTGAAGAAATTTCCGAGCAGATTAGAGCGCTTGAAGGCATGAAACAAATGGCGGCTGTTTACGGTTTCGATATTTCAAAGCCAGCTGTTGATGCCCGTGAAGCTGTTCAATGGCTCTATTTCGGATATCTTGCGGCAATCAAGACACAAAACGGTGCGGCAATGAGCGTCGGGAGAATTTCAACGTTCCTTGATATTTACATTGAGCGAGACTTTAAGGAAGGAACTTTGACCGAAGAGGAAGCGCAGGAGTTAATTGACCATATTGTTATGAAGTTCCGAATGGTTAAGTTCGCGAGAGTTCCGTCATACAATCAATTATTCTCAGGGGATCCGATTTGGGCAACGCTTGAGATGGCCGGTAAGGGAATGGACGGGCGGCATATGGTCACGAAGAATGATTTTCGCTTCCTTCACACACTGGAAAATATGGGACCCTCCCCAGAGCCTAATTTAACAGTGCTTTACTGCTCGTCCTTACCCGAACCGTTTAAATTATACGCCTCTAAAATCTCAATTAACACTAGCTCAGTTCAGTATGAAAATGATGACGTAATGCGGCCAATTTGGCGAGATGATTACTCGATTTGCTGTTGTGTCTCGGCAACTGAAACGGGAAAAGAAATGCAATTCTTCGGAGCTCGTGCGAACTTGGCAAAATGTTTGCTCTATGCTATTAACGGCGGAATTGACGTAAAAACTCACGAGCAAGTCGGCCCGGAATTTCCGAAGATTACGAGCGAATATCTGGATTACGACGAAGTCATGCACAGGTTCGATCAGATGATGGATTGGCTTGCAGGGCTTTACGTGAACATTCTCAATCTCATTCACTACATGCACGATAAATATTATTACGAGGCTGCCGAGATGGCTTTAATCGATACTGACGTGCGCAGAACTTTTGCTACAGGAATTGCGGGATTTTCTCATGTTGTCGATTCATTGAGCGCGATTAAGTATGCGAAGGTTAAACCTGTTCGTGATGAGTTAGGGCTTGCGGTTGACTTTGAGACTGAAGGCGAGTTCCCGAAATACGGCAATGATGACGACAGGGCGGATGATATTGCTGTGTGGCTTCTGAAAACTTTTATGACGAAGATTAAGAAGTTCCATACGTACAGAAATTCTGAGCCTACAACGTCAATTCTCACGATTACTTCAAACGTTGTTTACGGCAAAGCTACAGGAGCAACTCCGGACGGACGCAAAGCCTACACACCTTTTGCACCTGGCGGAAATCCTTCGTATGGAGCAGAATTGAACGGGCTTCTTGCATCGTTGAACAGTGTCGCAAAATTGCCGTATGAATATGCTCTTGATGGAATTTCCAACACTCAGACGATTAGCCCGCAAGCATTAGGCCACACTCTTGACGAGCAAAAAGTTACGTTGATGAACGCTATGGACGGATATTTTGACAAGGGAGCACATCACCTTAACGTTAACGTGTTCGGAACTGATAAGCTCATCGACTGCATGAATAATCCGGATAAGCCTGAATATGCGAATTTCACGATAAGAGTATCAGGTTACGCCGTAAAGTTTATAAGTCTCACGAAGGAACAGCAGCTTGACGTTATAGCGAGAACCTGCCACAAACGTTTATAGTACATGACTAAGGGGCTTATTCACTCGACGGAATCATTCGGAGCAGTTGACGGGCCGGGAATTAGATTTTTGATTTTCCTGAAGGGCTGTAACATGAGATGTAAATACTGCCATAACGCTGACACTTGGAGCTTTGACAGCGCTGAAGAATGGGAAGCTGACGCTTTGCTTGACCGTGCGGAACGCTATAAATCATATTGGCGCAAAACTGGCGGAATTACAGTGAGCGGAGGGGAACCGTTATTGCAGATTGATTTTGTTACGGAATTTTTCATGAAGGCTCATCAGCGAGGAATTAATACGACGCTTGATACTTCTGCTCAGCCGTTTACGAGAGAAGCCCCTTTTTTCCCGAAATTTCAGGAGTTAATGAAGCATACGGATTTAATCTTACTCGACATCAAGCATATTAACTCAGCAAAACATAAAGCCTTAACCGGCCATGACAACGCGAATATTCTAGATGCCGCAAAATTTTTGTCAGAGATTAATAAGCCCGTATGGATAAGACATGTTTTAGTTCCTGGAATTACGGACAATGACGACGATTTAATTTTGACCCGTGAATTTCTTGATACTCTCAAGAATATACAGAAGGTTGAAGTTCTGCCTTATCATTCGCTCGGTGCTGACAAGTGGCGAAAACTCGGTATGAGTTATCCGCTTGAAGGTGTTGAAGCTCCGACGGATGAGAGAGTTATTAATGCACGAAAAATTTTAGGAGGGTAATAAATGACAGATAAAGACACCGTAATATTTTTATCGAGTTTCGGGACGAGTATTTTGCGCGCGGCTGAAGAGAGTTATTACAAGATTCAGGAAGATTTAGAGCGCGAGACGGGATTACGAGTTCTTCAGGTTTACACGGACAATGCGACGGCGAAAGCTGTGAACGGAATTGAAGGCAAGAAGATTTACACCGTTGAGATGGCAGTACAGGAAGCTATTGTTAATAAATATTCTGCGGCTATAGCTATTCCGGTATTCTTTGCTGAAGGTGAGCTTTACAACAGTTTACGAAGCCGGCTTGATTTTTACCGTGAGACGATTGATATTCGCATGACTGATGCCGTAATGTACAGCCCGAAGACTTGCGAAGAAGTTGCTGACATCATGATAGACATAATCAAGCCCGAACCTGAAAACGAATATATTCTCGTCGGACATGAAGCCAGCGCGTATAATGACAAAGGCTATGATCTTCTCGGCGAAAAGTTACACGAGAAAGGCCATAAAAATATGGAAGTAATAAAGTTAAGCGACCGAGACAGCGTAGGCCAGGCAGTAGCTCACTTGAAGGAACAACAGGCTTTAACTCGCGACGCTCAAGTTGAGATTGTTCCGTTAGTTGTAGCTTGGGGCGATTACATGGCGGGTGAGCTTTACAATTCTGATAACTCGTTCATGTGGCAGTTACGCAAAGCAGGATACCGAACTGTCTTTACCGGCAAAGGCTTAGGAGAATATGAGGCCTTCAGAAAGATTTACACGAAGAGATTTAATGACATTGTGAAGAAGTAGCAAAAAAAATTCTCTCCTTGTGATTTTCCCCGTTGTGTTCGAGCAATGGGGAATTTTTATTATCACGTCAAGCAATTCTAACAGCTATTATAATTATTCGCGTTCAATGTATAATAATTCAATCCATAAAAAATTTCTCATGAGGGGAGTAGTTTGTTTCATGAACGAGCTGATACGAATAAATCAGTCTGACTTAGTCGCTGTAGCTTTACGCCCGATTAATTCAGGTGAAGAAGTCCCGGTTTCCGGAGCAGGTTTCAGCATCAAAGCTAATGAAGATATTCCTATGGGTCATAAAATTGCGCTTAGAGACATTAAAGCCGGTGAGCCAATCATCAAATACGGTTTCCCAATCGGTGCGGCAACTTCAGACATTCCGCAGGGCTTTCACGTTCACACGAGCAATACGCACACGCTTTTATCCGGAGCACATGACTATGAATATCATCCGACAAATCCCAAAGTTGAAAGTGTAAAACCTGAGACATTTTACGGATATTTACGTTCAAACGGGAAAGTCGGCGTTCGTAATGAACTCTGGATAATCCCGACTGTCGGTTGTGTCAATGATATTGCTGTAACTCTCGAACATAAAGCGAAAAATTTAGTCGAACACGTCCGGGCTTTCACTCATCCTTATGGTTGCTCACAGATGGCCGAAGATCAGGATAATACGCGGCGTATTCTCGCTGACCTTGCAACTCATCCGAATGCCGGCGGAGTTTTAATGCTTGGACTTGGTTGTGAGAACAGCGGAATTGACACTATTAAACCTTTCATGGGAGATTATGACCCTGAACGCGTGAAATTCTTAATATCTCAAGATGTCAATGATGAAGTTGAAGCCGGAATGAAAATTATTCAGGAATTGGCCGCGAAAATAAACAGTGATAAACGAGTTCCGTGTGAGACTTCAAAGTTAATCATCGGGTTGAAATGCGGCGGAAGTGATGGACTTTCCGGGATTACGGCCAATCCAACAATCGGCTATTTCTCGGATATGTTAATTGCTCAGGGAGGCTCAACGATTTTAACCGAAGTTCCTGAAATGTTCGGAGCTGAGACGATCTTAATGAACAGGGGCAAGGACGAGGCGACTTATGAGAAAACTGTTCACCTGATTAATGACTTCAAGGATTATTACGCTTCGTTGGGAATGCCTTGCTACGAAAATCCTTCACCTGGTAACAAAGCAGGAGGAATTACTACGCTCGAGGATAAAGCTCTCGGATGCACTCAGAAAAGTGGTTCGGCTCCAGTCAGCGACGTTCTGAAATATTCTGAGAAGGTTATCACTCCAGGCTTGAACTTGTTATCAGCTCCGGGAAATGATTTAGTTGCTTCGACAGCTTTAGCTTCAGCAGGAGCACAGATAGTTTTGTTCTCAACCGGTCGCGGAACTCCCTTCGGATGTCCTGTTCCAACGGTGAAAATCTCGAGCAATTCACCATTAGCCGCGAAAAAAAGCAACTGGATTGATTTTAACGCCGGCACTCTCGTTGATGGCGGAACATTGCCGGAAAAAGCTCGTGAACTCTTTAACTTTGTGCTGAAAGTTGCGAATGGAGAGAAGACACGTAACGAGATTAATAATTTTCAGGGAATGGCGATATTCAAGACGGGAGCGACGCTGTAAATTTTCTCGAAAGGAGCGTTTTTATGCGAAAAATTTTTAGTTGTGTATTCATAATCCTAGCTGTGATTATTCTTGTCTCGTCAGCAAATGCCTCTTCATTGTTCGATAATGACGAAGAACTTTTACCAGTCATAACCAGCAAAGAAGTTCGTGACTTGACCATTAAAGCCGAAAAAGGGGATATTGAAGCACAGTTTGAACTGGGTTACATGTATGCTAACGGGGAAAAAGTCCAGCAGGATTATTACGAGGCATCAAGGTGGTATCGTTCAGCCGCCGAAAAAGGTCAGGCCCAAGCTCAGAATAACCTTGCTCTGCTTTATCTAAATGGTTTAGGAGTAACTCAAAGCTACAAGGAGGCTTTATACTGGTTTAGGAAGGCTGCCGAACAAGGCCTCGCGAGTGGACAACTTAATCTCGGTGATATGTATTACAACGGCTATGGACTGAAGAAAGATTATTATCAAGCTCTCAAATGGTACATTAAAGCCGCCGAACAGGGAAATGCTGAAGCTCAATACAAAGTCGGCTATATTTATAATCATGGAATTGGAGTTAAGCAAAATTATTCTGAGGCTCTGAAATGGTACACTAAAGCCGCACAACAGGATTTAAGCTCAGCACAAAACAATCTCGGCAATCTTTATCGTCAAGGGCGAGGAACGAAACAAAATCTTGATGAAGCCGTCAAATGGTACACGAGAGCTGCCCAGCTTAATAACCGAAACGCTCAGTGTAATTTAGGCGAGATTTATTTAAACATGAAGGATTATGATAAAGCCCGTGAATTTTTCCAAAAATCCGCTTCAAATAATCAGCATGTGGCTTTACGTTATTTAGGCGATATGTACTGTTTAGGACTTGGCGTTGATCAGGATTACCAAGAGGCCTTAAGATTTTATCACTTGGCGGCCAATCAAGGAAATGTTACAGCAGCTGCCCGCATCGGAACAATGTATGACATGGGGCTGGGAGTTGATAAGGACATCTTACAGGCTCTAAAGTGGTGGACAAAAGCCGCTGAAGCCGGAGACAGTTCAGCACAATACAACATTGGAAACGCTTATTATTACGGAAAAAATATTAAACAGGATTACAAGCTCGCCTATTACTGGTACAAGAAATCCGCCGAAAACGGTCAAGTCCAAGCTCAAAGAAAACTCGGCATTATGTTTTCTGACGGGCAAGGCGTGAAAAAAAGCTATAAAGATGCTTTTACCTGGTACAAGAAGGCGGCAGAACAGAACGATTTATATTCCCAAGATGAACTAGCCTATTTATACTGCGAAGGTCTTGGAGTTAAACGTAATTATTCTGAGGCTCTCAAATGGTATACTCGTGCCGCAAATCAGGGTTATTCAACATCACTTACTAACTTAGGGCTTATGTATTTCAACGGTTATGGTGTAAAGCAGAGTTACACGGAAGCGCTTAACTGGTTTCAAAAAGCCTCAGATCAGAATTATTCAAGAGCTCAAAATTTAATAGGCATGATGTATTTTTTCGGTGAGGGAGTGGAAAAAAATTACTCAAAATCTGCCGAATACTTCAAAAAGGCTGTAGAGAATGGATATATCACAGCTCATAAATTTTTGGGAGTTCTTTATCTCAACGGATGGGGAGTTGATAAAGATTATTCGGAAGCGATGAGATTATTGCAGAAGGCCGCCGCTAAAAACGATTCTGACGCTCAAAGATTTATCGCCGTAATGTACGCTTGCGGATGGGAAGTAAAACGCGACTACTCAGAAGCTATAAAATGGCTCAAACTTTCTGCCGAGAACGGGAATTCTGACGCTAAAAGCAACATCGGCATTCTGTACACAAAAGGTTTAGGAGTTAAGCGTGATTATTCGGAAGCTATGAAATATTTCAAAGAGGCCGTAAAACAGGATAACAATTCCGACGCTCTCAACAACATAGGCGAGTTATACATGTACGGCTGGGGCGTGAAACAAAGCTATTCTGAGGCGATGAAATATTACCGTCAGGCTCTGAAGCAGGACAATTACTCTGAAGCTCAGAATAATATGGGCTTGATGTATCTCAACGGATGGGGTGTGAAGCAAAGTTATTCGGAAGCTCTAAAGTGGTTCAAGCAGGCCGCCGATCAGGAAAACTTATCAGGAATGGCCAGCATGGGAATAATGTATCTTAACGGTTGGGGAGTAACTCAAAGCTATTCGGAAGCCCTGAAATGGTTTAATAAAGCCGCTGAGAATGACAAGGACGAAGCAGAATATTATCTTGGTGAAATGTATTCTCACGGTTGGGGAGTTACTCAGGATAAAGCCGAAGCCTTAAAGTGGTATCGTTTAGCCGCAGAACAGAATTACGAGAAGGCCCAAGAAATTTTGCGTGAACTTGGCGAAACTTGGTGAATATTTCAGGAGGAATTTATGCGTAAACTATTTATCGCGTTAATTTTGATATTATGTTGTGTGAGCGTATGTTATTCTGACGACTTCAGCAAAGAAACCCTGAGACTTGCGAAAGCCGGAGAGCCTGACTCACAATATAACTTAGGCATAATGTACTTCAAAGGTTATGACGATATAAAGCAGAATTACAAAGAGGCCATAAAATGGTTCAAGAAGTCGGCGGCTCAAAACTACGGCGATGCTCAGTATAATTTAGGTGTGATTTATGCTAATGGTTATGGAGTTAAGCAGGATTACAAAGAGGCTCTGAAATGGTATCGGAAGGCAGCAAAGAATAAAATTCCCGGAGCATATTACAATCTGGCTTTCATGTACGGAGAAGGTCAGGGAGTAAAGCAGGACTACAAGGAAGCGTTGAAATGGTATCACAAAGCCGCTGACACGAAGGATTACGACGACCATAATTACGCTGGAGGAGCTGAGTTCATGATAGGCAGTTATTATCATCGAGGCTTAGGCGTGAAAGAGGATATCAACGAGGCTTTCAAGTGGTATCTCAAATCAGCTCAACACAACATAGCTATGGCACAATACAACGTAGCTTTAATGTATGACAGCGGCGAAGGCGTTACACAAAATCTTGATGAGGCTCAAAAATGGATGAGGCTTGCGGCTGAGAACGGAAGCGAGGAAGCGTTTAACAAACTCAGAGAAGCAGGCCAGCTTTAAATTTAAGGAGGAATTATTCATTATGTTTATGGACAAGGATTTTTTGCTCAATACTCAGACGGCGAAGGATTTATTTCACGGAACTGCTGAAGGCTGCCCGATAATCGATTATCACTGCCATCTGAACCCGAAGGAAATTTACGACAACATTCACTATGAGAGCATTACTCAAGTCTGGCTCGGAGGAGATCACTACAAGTGGCGTTTAATGCGTTGTGCTGGAGTTAGCGAGAAATTCATCACCGGTGACGCAAGTGCTCATGACAAGTTCATCAAGTGGGCCGGAGTTGTTGGCAAGGCAATTGGCAACCCGTTATATCACTGGAGCCATTTGGAATTACGCAGATATTTTGGCTATGAGGGAGTTTTAAGCGCAAAAACGGCTGAAGAAGTCTGGAGCTTATGCAACGAGAAATTACATCGTGCGGATTTCGGAGTTCGTGATTTAATCGATAGGAGCAACGTTGAGATTATCTGCACGACTGATGACCCCGTTGATAGTCTCGAATGGCACGAGAAGATTGCGGCGGATAAGAGCTTCAAGACGCGCGTCCTTCCAGCTTGGAGACCTGACAAGGCAATGAATATCGAAAAAGTTACCTGGCCTGAATATATCGCGAAGTTATCCGAAGTCTCAGGAATTGCCATAAAAACTTTTGCTGACTTGAAAGCGGCATTGTCAAAACGAATGGACTTCTTTGCGGCTCACGGTTGCAAGCTCAGCGATCACGGAATTAACACGGTGAAATGCGTCCTTGCTTCGGAAAGTGAGCTTGAAGAAATTTTTGCGGCAAGACTTAACGGGAAAATTCCGGACATCAATGCTGAGGACAAATTCAAGACTGCGTTTATGCTTTTCGTAGCGAAGGAGTATCACAAGCGCGGCTGGGTAATGCAAATTCACTACGGCTGCCGACGCGATAACAATATCCCGATGTTCGAGAAGTTAGGGCCTGACACGGGCTTTGACTGCGTGAATAATTCCGGTTCGAGTGCTGAGACGGCAGAATTTCTCGGTGAACTTGAGCGTGTTCATGAGCTTCCGAAGACGATAATTTACAGCCTTGACGGTGTTGATAATTCTGCGATTGACACGATTAACGGATGTTTCCAGAGTGATGATATCGACGGAGTGTCGAAGATTCAGCACGGTTCAGCATGGTGGTTCGAGGATCACTTCGAGGGAATGACGGCTCACATGAAATCCCTTGCAAGTCTGGGCTACCTTCCTGGCTTCATCGGAATGTTGACTGACAGCCGAAGTTTCTTGAGCTACCCGAGACACGAATACTTCAGAAGAATTATTTGCAGACAACTCGGTGAATGGGTTGAAGGCGGCTTCTTCCCGAAGGATATGGAGACTTTGAGCGAGATTGTTCGCGGAATAAGCTACGAGAACGCGAAGAAATATTTTAATTTTTAGGTGATGAAAATATATTATGGAAAATTTTTTCTGGCACAATCCTACAGCTGTAATTTTCGGCAAAGATACTGTTAAAGAACTTGCAGGACATCTTAAAGCCGCGAATGTTAAAGGCGTTTTGCTAGTTTACGGTGGCAAAGGAACGTTCAAGAGCGGGGCATATGACCAAGTTACAGATATGCTCAAGAAGGCCGGAATAGCTTTCTCGGAATTAAACGATGTTAAGCCGAACCCGTTAATCGATAAAGTTCGTGAGGGAATTTCACGGGTTAAGGCTGGCGGGATTGACGCGATTATGCCGATTGGAGGAGGAAGCGCTTTTGACAGTGCGAAGGCTATTGCGGCTGGAGCGTGTTATTCTGGTGATGTCTGGGACTTTTTCGTAGGCAAGGCAAAAATTACTAAAGCAATGCCGATTTACGGAGTTCTCACGGCTTCAGCGAGTTCAAGCGAGGTCAACAATATCGGTGTAGTAACGAACCCTGAGAGTGAGCTTAAGACTTCAATAACGAGCGAATTTATTTATCCGAAAGTTTCAGTGATAGATCCTTCGTTTCAGATTACACTTCCAGAGAAGCAGACAATTTACGGCGGAGTTGATATTATCGCGCATATTCTTGAACGAGTTCTTGACGGCGACGAGGGCAGCGATTTAATGGATGCTCAAGGTTACGCCTTAATTCGGACGATGATGCGTGTAATTCCGGAATTAATTGAGGATCCGAAAAATTATGACCTCAGAGCAGAGTATGCATTGGCCGGTTCGCTTGCACATTCAGGAATTTTGTCAGTCGGCCGAAAAATTCGCGGGGATTTCTCATCTCACAGGATGGGGCATTCAATCAGCTTTATGTACGGAACTCCTCACGGCGCAACTCTATCAATAATTCTGATTGCATGGGCGAGATATTTATACGAGGAAAACCCTGTGCCGTTTGCTAGATTAGGCGAAGAAGTTTTTGACATTTTCGACGGAACTGACGAGGACAAAGCACTTGAGGCTATTGACGCTCTGGAAGATTTCTTCAAGGATATTAACACTCCGACGACTTTACGTGAAATCGGAGTTAAGGAAGAGGATATTGAGAAACTTGCGGCTAATGCTTCAAGAGGCGAGAGCTTCGGAAAGTTGAGTAAGTTAGAGCCTGAAGATGTATTAGAAATTTTCAAGCTGGCATATTAAGATTAAGAAAAACAAAGTCCCCTCGCTGTGAAGACGGGGGGATTAATTTTATTGCTTAACGTTTCTTGTGAAATTTTCGTATTATAAATAAACCACCGACCACAAAAACGCAGATTGCTCCTGTTCCTAAGTTACAGCCGCCGCCTAAGAAAGAGAATATTGCGCCTAATATTGGATTGAGAAGCCATAAACTGAAGCTGATACCATGCAGGGGAGCCATTAATATTAGAGTTTTCCCGTACCATTTATCGGCTTTGTTTCCAAGTAATTCGTGAACTTCCCACGCTGAAACTAAATCGAACGCCGCACTAAATTCTGCTCTTGAAGCTGTAGAATTTCTTTCGTGATAATAGAGCACCGTATCGCTGACATCTTTACTCTCCAAAGTTGAAGGCACGTTGAACTCAAATAGATAGCGCGGTTCTGTAGTAGGATTTTCTTTGCGCCATTCTGATAACGGCATGTGATTTCTGTTGTAAGGTTCATTCAATAACATTCTCAATGTCCAAATACTTAATGAATTAGGAGTATTGAGTAATATTTCCAGCAATGTTCTAGCGTGTGAGTTTGAAGGATCTATACCTAATATATAATCCAATATACCGTTAAACGGAAGAAAAGCAGATGATGCCTCATCGTTAGAAGTATTAAATTTTAATCCGTCAAGTTTAGCCGTAAACTCAAGGTTTTGATCTTTAGCTTCTTGTTTCATCCAGTCGGCAGGCTCTTCGGGCGGAAGAATATTCGCGCTTGTTATGAAAAATATGCTGTCAGGATCTACGCCGTCAAGCTCAGCAATTCTTTCAATTACACCGTCTTCAAGCTCTTCCGGAGTTATCGCTCTAATGCTTCCGTAAGGAGTATCGCCGGAAATTATTACTGGTTGGGTATTTACGACGATTATAAAGAGTTTTGTGTCGTAACCCGAAATATTTTCAGCTTTGAGTGTAAATATATATGTTCCTGCTTCGGTCGGTGTCCCTGTAATTCTATTGCCTGAAATATACATACCCGGCGGAAGCTCGCCATCATCAAGCGTCCAGATTACAGAATCGGTTACATTCGCTTTGAGCTCAATATCATATGAAGTTCCTACGGTCGCATTCGGAAAATCTTCAAGCGTTATTTCCGGAGCAGGCTCAGAAGCTACGTTAATAGTAAATTCTTTCAGGTCATGTCCCGCGAGTGTTTGTGCCCTGATTGTGAACGTGTATGTTCCGGCTTGGGTTGGAGTTCCTACAATTCGATTGCCCTCAATTCTTAATCCAGGCGGAAGAGTTCCACTCTCCACACTATAATAAACATCTCCGCTTACTTTTGTGCTAATCTCAATATCATATTGCACGCCGACTGCAGTTTCTGGAACGTCTTCAATTGTGATCTCAGGAACAGTTACATCATGAGACCTGTTGTGAGTAACGTTATCGATATAATCTGCCAGTCCAAGCATAAGATAATAATAATTCGGACTGCTTATATCTATAAATTTTCCGTCGGTCTGAGTGTAAATTTCATGATATTCCTCTTCATAGTTAAGATTTGATATAACCGACATATGAATATCCATACTCTTCATTAATTGTATAGTTTCAGCTTCTGTGTGATCACGGTAGTATGGATTTCTGGTATCGTCATTTGTGAGAATAAAGCCGAAACGTGAAGCGTCATCGCGGAAATTATCATTCGACAACATAGCATTGATTGCACGTATTGCGCTGCCATTGCCAAAAACAGTAGAGATTAAGTTTAAAGTTGACTCCACTCTTGAAGGTTCAGAAGTCCAGATATCTCCGCTGTCTCCAAGTTCATAAACCCTTACGCCTATATTGGACTGATATTGAATAACAGAAAAACGCACATCCATATCTTTTGAGTTAACAAGAACATTTGACAATATACTTACGTTTGTTTTAACGTTGTCAATATATCCTCCCATCGAAGCGCTTGAATCGATGAAGAACATTATATCAGCTTTTGAAGCGTCATTCAGTTCTTCTGCCGCAAAAACTTCAACCACCGAAAAAATCAATATTACGCTGAAGATCACTGCAAAAAATTTTCTCTTCATAATTAAAACTTCCTCCTTGAAAATTCCATAATAATCACGAAAAAGTTTATGAACACGCCAAAATTTTCTTCGCAATTTTCATCTTTAAGGAGGCTTGTCCTGTGTTGATGAAATTATTTTATAGCTTGAAACTTTTTGTTTACGATTTGTCCTGAGAAAGGCTCCTAAAATTGCGCATAAGGTGCTGTGCTGTGCTGTGCTGTGCAAAATTATATCGCCTCATTAAAATTTTCAACCATTATTTTGCGTATTTATGCCAAAATTTTATCATAAATTCTTACTTTTTCCCATTTTTTGTCAGGAACAACCAGGCCTGCCACATTCCGAAGCCGGCAATCACCGGAATTGCTCCCAACGAAATTAACAATGGCCAGCCGTTTTGTGAAAGCCAGTTCGATACCCACACGCCTAAAAACGCATAACCCGCAACGACTAAGCCAGCCGATAAAACTTTCATGAACATAAATGCATCACGTAAATTCTTCAGCTTCATGTTAAATTTTTTCCCTCATTCCCAGAAAAATTTTGTTCCAGCAAGCCCCGTCCTTCTTGGAAAATTCTTCGGACATGCCTTAACTTTTTCCCAAGTAACTACACACTTGCTTTCTCCGCCGTAAAAATTTATCTCAGGTTTGCCAAGTCCTAACAGCTTCCATTTTTCGCCGACAGTTTCAAGCTCATCATGAACTTTTTCACCTTTGAACGTTAAGATTTTCCCGCCGATTTTTACGAGAGGAGATAACAATTCCGCCGTAACTCCCGCTGACGCTAAAGCCCGAGCTCCGGCCAAGTCAAATTTTTCACGGTTTAATCTCGCAAAATCCTCACTCCTTGAGCAAATCACTCTCACATTCGGAATTTCAAGCTCAGCAAGAATTTCACTCACGGCCTCGCATTTCTTGTTCACACTGTCAAGCAATGTAACCTCCAAATCAGGACGGTAAACTGCCCAGACAACTCCAGGCAGTCCTCCTCCGCTTCCAACGTCAATAACTCTTCCTGATGACGGCAAAAACTCAACCGAACTTTCACAGTCTTGAACTTGAAGCGCGTAAATCTCCTCAGTCCCTCGTGTTCCGACTAAACGCGCCCGTGTGCATGAGGCTAATAACTCGGCGTATCTGTGCAAAATTTCTTGTGATGTCATAATTTATATCACATGAATTTTTGAAGGCTCATATCTATCTTCTTGAGCATGTTTATTCTTCGGATATCCAACAGGAATTAGCGTGAATGCACGGAAATTTTCAGGAAGATTCAAGATTTCCTCAACAGCTTTCATCCTATCTTCAACCGGAGCAATCCCAAGCATTACAGCCCCAAGTCCTAACGCTTCAGCTTCAAGCAAAATATTTTCCGTCGCAATCGCCATGTCAATTTGCACCATCATAGGAGCTGACAAGTCATTAGTCCTGTAACATGGCACAATCACGGCCGGAGCATTCTTCGCAGGTGTCGCGTATGGTGTAACCTGTGAAAGTTTCGTGATAATTTCCTTGTCCTCAACTAACCAGAATTCCCAAGGCTGTTGATTTACCGCTGAAGGTGAAGCCATCGCCGCGCGTAAAATCTTGATGAGTAATCCCCGCTCAACAGTTTTATCCTCAAATTGCCGAACACTTACTCGCGAAAAAATTGCGTCCATATCTCATTTGCTCCTTTTCGTAAAAATTTCTCTCAGGCTCTCATCATAAGGCGGCTTTGCAATCCCGAACTCCGTAACAATCCCTGTGATTAATTCATGAGGTGTAACATCAAACGCAGGATTGAAAACTTTCACGCCCTCAGGAGCCATTCTCTGACGATACCACATTTCTGTAACCTCGTCAGGCTTTCTCTGCTCAATCTTAATTTCATTGCCCGTCTTAATGTTCATGTCAATCGTAGAAGTCGGGCCTAATACGTAAAACGGAACATGATAATAATTCGCTAATATCGCAAGCCCGGAAGTCCCGATTTTGTTGCAGGCGTCGCCGTTCGCAGCCACTCGATCACAGCCGACGACGACAGCGTTAATCCAGCCGTTTTTGAGAACTTGTGAGGCCATATTGTCGCAGATTAAAGTTGTGTCGACACCGTCAGCAAGAAGCTCAAACGTTGATAATCTCGCACCCTGAAGCAAAGGCCTAGTTTCGTCGCAATAAACGTGAAAGTTCATGCCTCGTTCACGTCCAAGATGAATAGGAGCTAAAGCAGTTCCGTATTTCGACGTGGCTAATTGGCCGGCGTTGCAGTGAGTTAATATTCCGTCGCCGTCTTTAATCAACGTTAAGCCGTATTCACCAATCTTCCGGCACATAGCAATATCCTCATTCTTTATCGCAATACTTTCACGACGTAACAGCTCTAATATCTCATGAATACTTTTGCTCGCGTTCTCCGTTACAACTTTTTCCATTCGGTTTAAGGCCCAAGATAAATTTACAGCCGTCGGACGTGCAGAGTTCAGATATTCTTTAGCCTCGTGAAATTTCCCGAAAAACTCATCGTAAGTCTCAGCATGAATATTTTTTGCCGCAAGATACACGCCAAATCCTGCCGCAATCCCAATAGCCGGAGCTCCGCGAACTTGTAACGTGTAAATTGCGTTATAAATATCTCGAATATCTTTCAGGTGAAGAATGTTAATCTCATTCGGAAGTTTCGTTTGGTCGAGAATTACGAGTGAATTTTCCTGCTCATCAAGCGCAACTGTCTCATAACTCAATATATTTCTCTCGTTCATAATTTCAAGCCCCCTTAATGTCCCTGTAACTCTTGAAACCGTACGCTCCTTCACAAGATGTTACGGCATTAGTTATTGCTTCACTGACGACTTCAGCCGCTAATGTTCCGACTAAATCCATATCAGCTGAAATTGTGCCGGACGACAGAGCGTAAACAGTATCACCGTCAGCGCTCGTGTGAATTGGCCGGATTGAACGTGCAAGTCCATCTTGAGCCATTCCGGAAATTTTGCAGAGCTGAGATTTCGTGAAATATGCATTAGTCATTACGACAACGAGCGTAGTATTTCCGGTGAACTTGTTGTTGACTGGAGCGTAATTTTCCTTCATGAGTTCGGTCGTGTCGCCCGTAAGAAGTCCAGCAAGTTTTTCACCAGTTCGCCAGTTAAAGACATCACCGAGCGCATTAACAGCCGCAACAGCACCTATCTTGAGTTCACCCAGATTTACAGCATAGCTTCCAATTCCTGACTTCATGCAAGCTGACATTCCCGCAAATTTCCCAACAGTTGCGCCGGTTCCTGCCCCGTAATTTCCGTCGCGGTAATTCGGAGCTTCGAGAGCTAAACGAGCTGCCTCATAACCCATCGCTGAATCTGGACGAATTGATTTGTCGGCAACGGTTAAGTCAAACAAGCAGGATTGAACGACTAACGGAACTTTTGTAACTCCAACGTCAAAGCCTATGTTATTCTCTTCAAGACAACGCATAACTCCTCCAGCAGCGTTTAATCCGAATGCGCTTCCGCCTGAAAGAATTACACCGTGAATTTCCTGTGCAGACGCTAAAGGATTAAGAAGCTCAGTTTCTCGTGATGCCGGGCCTCCTCCTCGAACGTCAATACCTGCGCGCATTCCTTCACGACAAATAAAGACTGTACAGCCTGTTCCTGCAATGACATTCTCAACTTGACCTATGGTTATTCCGGGAAAATCATTTATGCTAATTCTCAGCATGTTAAATTACTCCTTTAGTCGATGGAATTTCATTTGCATATTCCGGGTTAATTTTCACGGCTTGGGCTATTGTTCTTGCGGCTGACTTGAACGCGCATTCTATGATGTGATGAGCATTAGTCCCGGCCAATTGCTTGAAGTGTAATGTGCAGAGTGAATTTCTCACGAAACCGAGCCAGAACTCCTGAGCTAATTCCGTGTCAAATTCTCCGACCTTCTGAGCAGGAATATTCATGTCCCAGTTCAGATAAACTCGTCCCGAAAAGTCTATTGCTGTAAGGATTAAGGCTTCATCCATTGGCAAAATTACATGACCGTAGCGAGTAATCCCCTTTTTGTCGCCGAGTGCTTGAGAGAACGCCTGACCTAAGCAAATTCCTACATCCTCGACAGTATGATGAAAGTCAACGTTGTAATCTCCCTCACATTTCACAGCTAAGTCAAATCGTCCATGAGCCGCAAAAAGTGTAAGCATATGATCCAGAAATCCACAGCCCGTAA
>CALGHA010000158.1 GCA_937915835.1 uncultured Fretibacterium sp.
CGTAATTGCGACGGACACCGGCGAGATGAAAGCAGGCGACGGCGTTAATACTTGGTCAAATCTTGCGAGTTACGACGGAACGGAGATTGCGAACAACCTTACGACGACAGCGACCGGCAAAGCACTTGACGCATCACAGGGCAAAGCACTCAATGACCGTCTCGGAACAGTTGAGGGGATTACGGGGATTGACTGCGGAGAAATCGAAGAGCCTGCAACTCCAGGCGGCGGCGACTAATCGAGAAAAATTCACCAAAGGGGAAGTTCTATAACGGGGCTTCCCTATTTTTTTATATTGGAGAGAATGAAGAGGTGATTTCATGAAAGATTACGGGACAATAAAAAGTTTGCTTCACTTTAACGGCGACCTGACTGATGAAGTATCGAGTGAGACATGGAATTTTGCGGGCAGTGCGAGTTGCTCACATGTAGTCCAGAATAATTTGGGAACGAATATGTGGCCTGTGTTCGACCCAAGCAATAACAATCAAGATGAGAAATATGTGTGCTTCTCTGGTAATGACAGCGATTACGTATACTGCAACAACACGAGCGGAATATTCAACATACACAGCGCGTTTGATTATGAGCTTGAGGCGTTTATTTGTTACAAGGGATATATTCAACCTGTTAATAATGAATATTCAATAACCGGAGCAGGGAAAATTTTCTCACTTGGAGGTTTAGAATTAGCATTAAACTCCTCAGCACAATTTACGCTTCTTGGGCAGACATCGACAGCGACGGTAAGCGGCGAATGGCAGCATGTTTTACTAAGGTTGAACGAGGGGACAGCGAAGGTATTCTTAGACGGCACGGAGATTATCAGTACGACGTTTAGCGAGAACCATTATCTTCCGAGTGTAGTGAAACTTGGCGGGTATAACGGAGTAATGGACGAGTTCGTTTTCCGGCATTCAATAGGAGCAACACCGCCAGTAATTCCGACATCAGCATACGACGGTACAGAAATAATTCCATCGACAGTCGAGAACAGGATATTGAACCTTTCGGGAGTAATTCAGTTACGCGGAGGGACAGCGGCAGTA
>CALGHA010000159.1 GCA_937915835.1 uncultured Fretibacterium sp.
AACGTGTTATATTTTTATGTCTGTCTTGCGAAAATATTAATCATGCGCTAGAATTTCATGCGTAAGTTACTGCGGATGTAGTTCAATGGTAGAGCGTCAGCTTCCCAAGCTGAATGTTGCGGGTTCGAATCCCGTCATCCGCTCCAACATAAATTTTCCCTTGAAACTTTTTAGTATGATAGAATTATTCTGCTCGAAAAAAATTTCACAAAAGGAGTATTGACAATGACCGAAGAAATCGCTACAATGCGAACAGCGTGATTTATGTCCTCTCATAAGTGTAATCGTTCCAGTGTATAATGCCGAAAAATATTTATCCCAGTGTATTGAAAGCATACTTTCCCAGACTTATAAAAATTTGCAATTAATTCTTGTTGATGACGGCTCCACTGATAAAAGCGAGGCAATTTGTGATGATTATGCCGAGAAAGATAAACGCGTAAAAGTCATTCATAAACAAAACGGCGGAAATGGTCTTGCTCGTAACACGGGCCTTGACGCTGCAACAGGAAAATTCATAGCAACAGTTGACGATGATGATTTTCTTGCTCCGGACATGTACGAAAAATTATATAAATTGCTAGTCGAGAATGAAGCTGATATGAGCATGTGTGAGTTTATGTATTATCTCGGTGGCGAGAATGTAATTTCTTCTGAGGGGAAAAATTATCCGGTTGAGATTATTAACGGCTAAGAGTTTTTATACAGGCTCGTAATGCCGGGATTTTCCGGAGCTTATCTCAGAATATGGAACAAGTTATACAAGGCAGAATTATTCAAGAATGTACGTTTTCCAGCCGGCAATAGACAAGATGATACTTCACGTATTCACAGGCTCGGAGGAGAATGCAAGAAAATAGCTTTAACTCAAGAAGTTTTATATTTTAACCGCGAGCATAATGAAAGCGTTATGGGAAAACTCGCACATAAAAAATTTAATCTCAGCAATCACATGAAGCATTTCCGGGATCAAAAAGAAGCCTTTGATGACAGATATGAATATCTCAAGAGTAAAGGCATGAATGACCTTGCGGAGTTCTCGAAGCTCAGAAGCAGTGAATACGGGGTTATGGCCTTAATGCTCCAGAGATTGAATTATCTGCAATATAAACGTGAAGTGAAAGAGATTACACGAACTACACCGTTGAAGCTGATAATCAAGTTAATCACGTCGAAGCATAAAGAGTTAAAAATGCGTGCGGTGAAATTATTAATCTTATGGTGCAAAAGTTTATTCAAGCCGTTTGTAAAATAAGCATAAGGGAATAAATTTGGGGTAAAGGTCATAGGGAAAAAATTCGCTGTCTTGTGTCTCGTTGATTATGGAGAAATTTTGACTTTGCATTCCTCGTTGATTAAGAAAAAAGTCTACCCACCCGTCCGGCACATACCCGTGTCGTTGCCCCCCAAAATTTATCGCAAGTTTGTAAAATCAGCCTTCATTGTTATATACTAATTCCCGCAAATTTTTCTTGATTTTATCTTAACAGGAGGAATTAATTTTTTATGCGCACGTTATTGTCAATCGTTCACATAATCGTTTCTATCATAATGATTTGTGTAATTCTTCTTCAACAGCGTAAACAAGGCGGCTTCTCAGGAGTATTCGGCGGAGGAACTCAAGCGGATTCCGGCCAATGGCAGAGATTTTCACCGCTCACAAAACTCACAATCGTACTCGCAATTATCTTCATGATTACATCTTTCTTCATTGTCTTCCTGAATTAATATTATATTAGGAGAAATTGAAAGTTGTTGAACTCACTTAAAGAAGTTACGGATCTCAATGTCAATCCTCAAAGATTTTACAGCGCAACTCACGACGAAATAGCTTCAGGTGCTACCACAGATATTTACTTTATTAACACTCGCGACGTTCTGGGCAGCGTTAATATGCTTGATACTGAAGTTACCGCCGAAATTTTTACTCGCACAAACGGAATGTTCGCAGGACTTCAGGAAGTCTTAGAGTTATTGAAGGACGCTCCAGTCAAGATTGAAGCTCTCACTGAGGGTGAATATTTCTCGCCTAAAGAAGTTGTGATGAGAATTAAGGGGCCTTATGGGGCTTTCGGAATTTACGAGACTGTTTTGCTCGGAATGCTCTCAAGTTCATGCGCTTGGGCGACGGCCGCTCGTGAATGTGTTGAAGCCGCTCAAGGTAAACCCGTCTTAGTCTTCGGAGCACGTCATGTTCATCCTGCGATTGCTCCTGTCATGGAAGCTATGGCCGTGAAATTTGGCGGCTGTACGGCGGCAAGTTGTGTACTCGGCGCGAAACTCTGCGGACGTGAACCTTCGGGAACTGTTCCTCATGCGGCAATTTTAATCATGGGTGACACTCTGAAACTCGCTGAAGCCTACGATAAAGTTTTGCCGGAAAATATTGGCCGGACGTTCTTAGTCGACACGTTTCATGACGAATGCGAGGAAGCCTTGAGACTTGCTCGTGAAATGGGCGATAGATTAGGTGCTGTGAGACTTGACACACCAGGAGAACGCGGAGGAGTTACAGCCGAACTCGTAAAAGAAATTCGCTACAGGCTCAATCATGAAGGCTTTAATCGCGTAAAAATCGTCGTCTCAGGAGGACTTAATCCCGAACGAATTAAAACTCTCGCTGAAGCCGGAGCTGACATTTTCGGCGTCGGAAGCTACATCGCTCATGCTGTCCCAATGGATATGACTATGGATTTGAAGCAGGTCAACGGAAAAGATATTGCAAAACGCGGAAGACTTCCGGGAATGCTTGAAAACAACCGGCTAATTACGGTAAAATAATCATTCATGCGGACAAGCCCCCGTTCGCTCTATTAATTTTTGCAGGAGGAAATTTTTTATCATGACGGGCAGCAGCTCTTACTTGGCAAAACCCGGCCAGGTCGATCGAAAATGGTACGTTATTGATGCGGCTGACAGGTCAATCGGAAGACTTGCGGCTGTAATCTCTCGAATTTTAACGGGCAAAAACAAGCCCACATACACGCCTCACGTTGATACCGGAGACTATGTAATCGTAATCAACGCGGCAAAAGTTAAGCTCACCGGCAAAAAAGCGGCGCAGTCCACATGGCATTATCATTCAGGACATCCAGGCGGCTATAAGTCAAAGACTTGGGGAGTTCTCTTGCAGTCAAAGCCCGAAGAATTATTCAGGCATGTTGTGAAGGGAATGCTTCCGAGAAACCGGCTTAAATATGACAGCAAGCTCAAGATTTACGCAGGCTCAGAACATCCGCATACAGCGCAGAACCCTGAAACTCTTGAAATTTAGCATATTAACAGGAGGAAAAATTTAATGTCAGACGATAAATATATTTGGGGAACAGGCAGAAGAAAGAATGCAGTCGCCCGCGTAAGAATTTGCTCAGGAACCGGCGAAGTGAAAATTAATAATCGTGCAGTCGAAGAATATTTCCCGCGTTTATTATGGCAGTCTCAGGTTTACCAGGCCTTGAAGACAGCAGGCGTTGAAGGACGCGTTGATGTGTTCGTGAATGCTTCAGGCGGCGGCTTAACTGGTCAGGCTGGAGCCGTAAGAATGGGAATTGCTCGTGCACTTGTGAAGATGAACGAGGACTTGAAACCAGCGCTTAAGAAGGAAGGATTATTGACGAGAGATCCGAGAATGGTTGAACGCAAGAAATTCGGCCAGAAGGGCGCAAGAGGAAAGAGACAGTTCTCAAAGCGTTAGTATCAAGAAAGAAATTTTCCCCGGCTCACTTCAGGGCTGGGGATTTTTTGTAAAATTCAAGGAGACATAAAGCTAATGAAGAAACCTTTTATGTTGATATTGTGCGTTATGTTTTTAGTCTAATACTTGCTTCGACCGGACATGCAGATATCGAGATTAACTCAAAAAATTTTCCTGATGAAGTTTTGCGTAGTATCCTCTCAAGATATTATGATAACAATAAAGACAATATTCTAAATGTAAATGAAATCGAAAAAATTAAAGAGCTGACTTTGGGAGGAGATTACGAGCATGTATATGATTTAACAGGCATACAATATCTTACTGCTCTTGAAAAACTAGATTGTAGCGAGAATAAAGTATTAACTAATGTTGATGTCAGCGGTTGTCTTGCTTTGCGAGAGCTATACTTAACTAACAATAAAATCACTAATCTCATAGTAAAAGGCTGTCCATCTTTAGAACATCTTGACTGCAGCAACAATAAATTAACATCTCTTTCTATAAAAGATTGCCCATCTTTCACATCTCTTACTTGCAACAGTAATGACTTAACAAAACTTGACGTTAGCGATTCTCCTATTTTCTGGTTCTTATCATGCGAAAGAAATAGATTAACCTATCTCGATGTAAGCAATTGTGTATCTCTATACGCTCTTCGTTGTGCTGGAAATAAACTAATCGTTCTTGACGTAAGCAAGTGTATCTCTCTAGACATTTTAAATTGCAACAGTAATAATTTAAAGTCTCTTGACGTAAGTGGCTGTTCATCTCTGCAAACACTATCCTTTGGAAGATTGTTCAGCTCTGTATTATTTGGAATGTGAGAGTAATGATTTAACAGCGCTTGACGTTAGCAATTGTACAGAACTATCATATCTGTATATGAAAATAATCAACTTAGTTATTTAAACTTAGATACTTGCCGCTCATTAAATATCGTGCGATGAAGGAGTAGAAATTATCCGCGAAAAAACGAAACCGACAATTACGACTGATACAACTCTTACTAGGGCTATTCTGAACAAAAGCTACAGCTTCACCCTCAAAGCAACAGGCTCAACACCAATTAAATGGGATCTGGTTGCAAAATCAAACTTACCTGATGGTCTGACACTCAATAGCTCGACAGGAAAAATAACAGGAATACCGACAAAAGAAGGTACGTTTAAGTTCGAAATACTGGCAACTAACAGCGCTGGTTACGTCTATAAAACTTTCTCGCTGACAGTTGGTAAAAAACCATCAATCTCAACTTCCACCCTTCCGAATGGAATTACAGGAACAAGCTACACGCAAACTCTAAAAGCTAAAGGAACTAAAGCGATAACCTGGAGCAAGATATCTGGAACACTTCCTAAGGGCTTAAAACTCAAAGCATCATCTGGAAAAATAACGGGAACTCCGACGAAAGCAGGCACATTTACATTCACAATCAGAGCCGAAAATGATTACGGCAAATATGACAGGACATTTACCATCACAATCGGAACAGCACCAGCAATTACGACTGGAGCGACGCTTAAGACAGGGAAAAAGGGCACAAAGTACAGCATTACTCTCAAAGCCTCTGGGACAACACCGCTTAAATGGACGCTAAAATCCGGAACACTTCCCAATGGTCTAAAGCTGGGTAAATCTAACGGTAAAATAACAGGAACTCCAACAAAAACCGGGACTTTCAAGTTCAAGATTAAGGCCGCGAATGACTACGGATATGTTACCAAGAGTTTCATTCTGAAAGTTAATGCTTCGTCGTCATCATCTTCATTGTCAGCTGTCAACGATGGGAATAAAGAGCTTGGCGAGAGCATTACTCGGGAAAATCAAGCGAGCATGAGCATATATGAGGCTGTAAGTCTGCCTGAAAGTGTAGTAACTGAAAGTTTTAGCACGTCAGGCTACGTGATTGCGGCGTTAATCCCTGTTATCTCTGTTGACGTGTCAGGCTTATATGATTTCACAGTTGAGCTGAGTGATGAAACACCAGAAGGAGCAGAATTAATTTACATAGCAAATTCTTCTGGGCCTTCTGACGATGATAATATTGTGGAGTTTTACGATGAAGCCGGCGAAGAAATTTCGTATGTTCCTGAAAGCAGAAAAATTACGTTATCAATCTGGCTGAACTCTGAAAGGATTTACTCACCTGTCATTATTATAAAACGCTGAGTATATTTTTCCCCTTTTGGCTGTAAGTCAGGAGGGGAATTTTACCGCAAAATCTCTATTTACACAGAGAAATAAAATACTAAAATTATCAACATCATTCATCAATTAAATCATTCAGGAAATCTTTAACGTGTTAGCGGGGGATTTTATCACGTAATTTTTTTCTGAAACATCTTGCATTCATCAAAAATTTTTACATCAGGAGGAATTGTTTATCATGGGATCATTCTTTACTCCCGGCCCCGTTTGGGGGGAACTCTTCGGAACTCTCGTACTCGTAGTATTCGGCGATGGCAACGTAGCAGCAGCTTCACTCAAGGACTCAAAAGGTAACGGCGCAGGCTGGGTTCATATTTGCTGGGGCTGGGCTTGGGCAGTCGTACTCGGTGCTTTAGCGGCCAATGCAATGGGTTCACCTCAAGCTGACATTAATCCCGCAGTAACAATCGCGAAGACTTTATCAGGAACTTATGCTTCATGGTCTGTTTCATGTCCGATTATTATTGCTCAGTTCATCGGTGCAATCATCGGCGCCGTAATCGTATGGCTTGCATATCTCAATCACTGGGAAGGCACAGATCCTGCATCACAGCTCGGAGTTTTCAGCACAGCACCTGCAAGAAGAAATTATGGCTGCAACTTCATCACCGAAGCAATCGCTACATTCTTCCTTGTTACGATAATTAACTGCATTTTCTCAAAGGGAGCAGGAGTTGTAACGGCTGGACTTGGCACGTATCTCGTCGGCGGATTAATTTACGGATGCGGTGCGGCTCTCGGCGGCCCGACTGGCTACTCAATGAACCCTGCAAGAGATTTAGGCCCAAGAATTGCACACTTCATTCTTCCGATTCCTGGCAAGGGCGGCTCAGATTGGGGCTATTCATGGGTTGGAACTCTCGGACCTGTATGCGGTGCAGTTATCGCGTTCTACTTCTGCAGAGCATTCGGAATTATGTAAATCACTCTTCCGGTCTCGTTTTAACGTGATGGCCGGAAAATTTTTACCCCCGCATTTAAGGAGTTATAGGCTATGTTATTCAAATTATTCGGCTCGAAGAAAAAAGAACCAGAAGCCGTAAATGAAGTTCAGCCGCAAATTGATACCCCAAAAACTTCTACAGCAGCTTCAACGGCTTCAATAGAACCCGCGAAATCCGAACAAACAAAAACGAAAATTGAGGAGGTAAAAGTCTCAATGTCAGAGAAGAAATATGTAGCCGCAATAGATCAGGGCACGACAAGTACACGTTGCATGCTCTTCACGAAGGATGGAAGGCCGGCCGGTTCATATCAGATGGAACATGAGCAGATTTTCCCGCATCCGGGCTGGGTTGAACATAACGCAATGGAAATCTGGAGCAGAACTCAGGACGTAATCAGAGGAGCACTCGCTCAAGTTAACGCAAGTCCGGACGAGATTGCGGCGGTAGGAATTACAAATCAGCGTGAGACGACCGTTGTCTGGGAAAAAGCGACAGGCAAGCCGATTTACAACGCTATAGTCTGGCAGTGCACGAGAACTCAGGACTTCTGCGCTGAATGGCTCAAAAAGCCCGGCTGGGGTCAGAACGAGAAGGGCGAAGGAAAAGTTAAGGACATCACGGGCCTCTTAATCAACCCGTATTTCTCCGGCACAAAAATTCGCTGGATACTCGACAACGTACCCGGTGCTCGCGAAAAAGCCGATAAAGGCGAGTTACTTTTCGGCAACACAGACACTTGGTTAATCTGGAACTTAACCGGCGGCCCCAATGGTGGCGTACATGTTACGGACGTATCGAACGCTTCACGTACACTTTTGATGAATATTGCAACTCTTCAATGGGACGAGACAATGATGAAGGAGCTTCAGGTTCCTGCGTCAATGCTTCCTAAGATTATGCCGTCAAGTTACGTTTATGGCAACACCGTAAAATCCGGGCCGTTCGGTGCGGAAATTCCTGTTGCAGGAGATTTAGGCGACCAGCAGGCGGCTTTGTTCGGACAGGCTTGCTTGAGTGAGGGCGAGGCTAAGAACACTTACGGAACAGGTTGCTTCATGTTGATGAACATCGGCGATAAACCAATCCCCTCAAAGAATGGATTATTGACGACGGCGTTTTATTCTCGTGAACCGGGCAAATGCTATTACGCTCTCGAAGGCTCAATCGCAATCGCAGGTGCGGCAATTCAGTGGCTCCGTGATAACTTAAAGATGATCGATGATGCCCCTGTCAGTGAGTATTATGCTGGCAAGGTGAAAGACAGCGCAGGAATTTATTTTGTCCCGGCATTCTCAGGACTTTTCGCGCCATATTGGGACATGACAGCACGCGGCGCAATCGTTGGATTAACCCGTTACGTCCGCAAAGAACATTTTATCCGTGCGACACTCGAAAGCCTTTGCTATCAGACACGCGACGTTATCGAAGCAATGGAGAAGGACTCCGGCAAGAAGTTAGCGGCATTGAAAGTTGATGGCGGAGCTGTTGTGAATAATTTGCTCATGCAGTTACAGGCTGATATTCTCGGTGCTGATGTTGTGCGTCCTGTCGTTAATGAGACTACAGCACTCGGAGCTTCTTACGCGGCTGGTCTTGCTGTGGGCTTCTGGAAAGATGAGAACGATATTCGCGCGAATTGGGCACAAGACAGGAAATTTACGCCCGAACTCGAAGCTAACGAACGCGAGACGGCTTATGCAGGCTGGAAAAAGGCAATCGAGAAATCCAGAGCTTGGACGGATTAATTTATGACGAGAAAAATTTTTGCGGCTATTCTGGCTGTAATGTTAATTGCCGGTTCAGCTTTTGCAGTTGAGATTAAGGCCGGGAATTTCACGTTGAAAGCTCCTGATAGTTTCGTGAACGGTGAAGTTACGGAAAAAGATAAGGCAGAAGGTCTGACGGCATATTACAAGAGTGCTGAAACTTCGCTTGACTTTGACGTTTATGAAATCGAGAAGGAAGAAACTCTTGAAGAATGCGCGAAAACTTATGCTGGAGTGAATGCGGCCGTCGAATACACGGAAATTAACGGCGTAAAAGCTGCTGTATACCGCTCAACGGATGAGAGTGAAGGCCAGGAATATAACACGCTGAATTACATTCTTGATGACGAAAAAGAGTTTGTATTTATCGTGTTCTGGCTTGACGGAGAAGTTGAGGCTGAGGCTGAAGCGATTATCAACAGTCTGAGCAAATAAAAATTTTATGAAAAATTTCTCCCTCTGTTGAGCAGATTGACGGAGGGAGATTTATTTTATAGAGGGGGGAATAAAAATTCATGAATTACGATATTGTGATAATTGGTTCAGGAATTACAGGAGCCTCAATTGCGCGTGAGTTGTCGAAATATCAGCTCAAGATTGCCGTAATCGATAAGGCTTCGGAACTTCCTGCAGGAGCTTCACGAGCGAACAGCTCAATGATACACGGAGGCTTCGACGATAAACCCGGAACGATGAAAGCGAAATTCTGCGTGCCCGGCAATAAGTTATGGCATAAGCTCAAAGATGAACTTGATGTGCATTTGGACGAGTGCGGTTCTTACGTTTGCGCGTTCAATGACGACGAGGTTAAACATCTTGAAAAATTGCTCGAGCAGGGCAAGACTAATGGAAGTCCCGGCGTTGAGATAATTTCAGGCGACAAGCTCAGGGAAAAAGAGCCGAATGTTTCAGGTGAGATTGTTGCGGCATTATGGTCACCAGAAGCCGGAATAATCAATAATTTTGAGGCCGTCAACGCGATGATTGAGAGTGCGGAGATTAACGGAGCTAAATTATTCCTTGAGACGCAAGCGACAGGACTTCTTCTCGACAATGGCAAAGTTCGAGGCATAACGACGAACAAAGGGGAATTTCTCGCGCCGGTTGTGATTAATGCTGGAGGAGTTCATTCCGGAGAAATTGCTTCATGGGCAGGAGATACGAGCTTCAAGATTATACCGACTAAGGGCGAATATTACTTGCTCGACAGGACAACAGGGGGATTTGTTCACAGCTTTTTGTTCGCGTGTCCATCGAAAGTCGGCAAGGGAATTACAGTTTTGCAGACAGCTGAAGGAAATTTAATGTCCGGCCCGACAGCTTCAGAACAGGAAGATCCCGAAGACAGGACAACAACGCCTGAAGGATTGGCCGAAGTCTTGACGGGAGCGCGTAAACTTGTGCCGAATTTCCCGGTTAACATGAACATCACGACGTTTGCAGGAGTTCGAGCGAACACGGAATCAGGAGACTTTGAGATTTCTGTACTGAAAACTCCGCGCGGATTTGTTAATGTCGCCGGTATCAAGTCGCCAGGTTTCACATCATCGCCGGCAATTGCTGAGTATGTCGCTGAACTTTTGAAGGAAGAATTAGCCGATGTAATAACTTTAACGCCCAACGATAAATTTATTCCGGAGCGAAAAAATATTCCCAGATTTCTTTATCTTGACATGGACACGAGAAAGAAACTTGCTGAGGACGACCCGGCTTATGCTCAAATCGTCTGTAGATGTGAGACAGTAACCGAAGGCCAAGTTCTTGAAGCGATTAGGCGAGGAGCACGAACAGTTACGGCCGTAAAGATGATGACGCGAGCAGGAACAGGACGTTGTCAAGGAGGCTTCTGTTGTCCGAGAGTTGCTGAGATTTTATCGCGTGAATTGGGAATTCCATTAGACGAAGTTACGAGGCACGGGGGAAATTCAAAATTGCTCGTTGGCAAGACGAAAGAATTTCTGTTGAAGAAAGGGGAGGCTCATTAATGGATAACAAGAAGATTGACGTATTAATTATCGGAGCTGGGCCTGCCGGAGTAGCTGCAGGAATTGGAGCGCGTAAAGAAGGAGCTGAACGCGTCGTAGTTCTTGAGCGAGATTGGGATTTAGGCGGAATTTTACAGCAATGCATTCACCCCGGCTTTGGACTTCGCACGTTCAAAGAGGAATTAACCGGGCCTGAGTATATGCATAGATTTATTCAGCAGGCTCATGAAGCGGGCGTTGAGTTTCACACTAACACGATGGTGTTCCAGATTGACCGCGAGACTAATACCGTTTGGACAATGAACAAGGAACGAGGAATTGAAGCGTTAAGTCCAGGCGCGATCGTCTTAACGATGGGATGTCGTGAACGTCCATTAGGAGCAATCAGAATTCCCGGAGGTCGACCATCAGGAATTTACACGGCCGGAACAGCACAGAGATTTGTGAACATGGAAGGTTATATGCCCGGCAGGAAGGCTGTAATTCTTGGCTCCGGTGATATTGGCCTGATTATGGCGCGTCGTATGATTTGGGAAGGTGCCGAAGTTGAAGGAGTTTACGAAGTCATGAGCTGGCCCGGAGGACTTAGGCGTAATATTGCGCAGTGCCTTGACGATTACGGAATTCCTTTTCATCTTAAGACGACAGTAACGAAAATTCACGGACAAGACAGACTTGAAGGAGTTACGGTCGCGAAAGTTGACGAGCATATGAGGCCAATTAGTGGCACCGAGAGATTTATTGAGTGTGATACGCTTCTTCTTGCGATTGGCTTAATCCCTGAGAATGAGCTTTCACGAATGGCCGGCGTTGAGATCCACAAAGTTACGGGCGGTCCTGTCGTTAATGATTTGCTCCAGACTACGAACCCCGCAATTTTCGCCGCTGGAAATGTCGTAATCGTTTATGACTTAGTCGACAACGTCAGTGATGAGGGCTTAATCGCCGGAGCTAGTGCCGCAAAATATGCCGCTGGGAAAATTCCGGCTGATGCAAAACGTATTCCAGTCAGGGGCGGAGAAAACGTCAGATTATTTTCACCTCAATTCGTAACTGGCGAGACTGACACGACAATTTTTATGCGAGTAACTCATCCGATTGAACAGGTCTGCAAAGTTTTTGCTGAACCTGGACTTTACTCACAAAGATTGCGTTATGCACGTCCTGGCGAGATGAACGAAGTCAAGATTAAGGCTGAACAGATTAAAGCGGCCGGAGACCTGAAAGAGATTGTGATTGACATTCAGCCGGTTTAAGAAGGGGTGAGAGATTATGAGCGAAGAGATAAAGTTTATATGTGTTTCGTGTCCTCTTGGGTGCGGATTGAGTGTAACGCTTGATGACGCCGGCGAGGTTGTGAAGGTTGAAGGCAACACATGTCCGCGAGGAGCGAGTTATGCGAAGTCCGAAGTGAAGGATCCGCGAAGAGTTTTTGCGTCGACAGTTCGAGTTAAGGGCGGAAAACTTCCTGTGTGTCCAATTAGGAGCAAGACTCCGGCACCGAAGGGAAAGTTATTCGAGATTGCTGAAGCTGTCGCCAAACTTGAGGTTGAAGCTCCGTTGAAGATTGGCCAGGTGTTAATTCACGAGGTCTGCGGAACTGATGTTGATATTGTAGCGAGCCGGGATTTGGCGGCTGTGTAAGAGAGTGAAAGTTTGTCCCCCGTT
>CALGHA010000160.1 GCA_937915835.1 uncultured Fretibacterium sp.
ATCATACACGCAGAAAATTCGGGAGCCTGCCGTTACTGACAAGCCCCCGTTTTTTATTTTCCCGTTAATGTTTATTTCTTCTTGTTAAGGCAAGTTTTTAATATCTTCATCATTTCCATACTCTTAAAAGGTTTCGGCAGATAATCATCAAATCCCAGCGTAATATATTCATTTCGTGCGTTTGCTCCGGCATTTGCTGTGAGCGCGATAAAATGAGTGTTGACGGCGTAATTTTTGGCGTGATGAAGAGTTTCAACTCCGTCCATTCCCGGCATTTTGTGGTCAAGAAAAACTACGTCGTAATGTCCGGCTTTAATTTTCTCGATAGCTTCTTCGCCGCTTTCGGCCGTATCAATTTGAGCTTTGCACTCCTTAAGCATTCCTTTAGCGACGACGAGATTAACCGGAGTATCATCAACTATCAAGATTTTCGCATCAGGCCAGACCGAAGGACCTTCATCGAGTTCACTTTCAGCGGGCTTCGTAAGTTCTTCATTCCTCAAAAATTCTTCATACTCTTTAATCGTCATGTTTTCGCCCGGAGCTGTTCTTTGAGGGACTTCAAATGTTATTCTTGTGCCTGTTCCGTATTCACTCTCAATTTTTATTCTTCCGCTCATGATGTCAATAATATTTTTAACGAGAGTAAGTCCAAGCCCAGCACCCAAAATATGGCGAGTTTCGACTATATTTGCACGTTCGAAAGGTTCAAAAATTTTCTTCAGCTCATTTTCCTTCATGCCAATTCCAGTATCTTCAATCATGAACTTTATCAGCAATTCACGTTCCGTTTTCTTCTCGCCGGTAACGTTGAGTGTAATACTTCCGCGTTTAGTATATTTCGCAGAGTTATTGAGCAAGTTCATTAATACCTGCTTCAATCTCAAAACGTCGCCATGCAAATGTTCAATTAAATCTTTGTCAGCATTGAGAATAAATTTCAGTCCGGCTTTATCCTTTATTTCTTCGGTCGTATAACTTTCGCATTCCTTCAGGACTTCCCATAAATGATAATCGCTCTCGTATAAGTCCATTTTCCCGGCTTCAATTTTTGAGATGTCCAGAATATTATTGACGAGTGCAAGCAAATATTCTCCAGCCTTCTTGATGTCGAGCGCGGCTTTTCGTGTCTCAGCGTCAGGGTTCTCGTTTAATATCATCTCGTTAATCCCTAAGATTGCGTTCATCGGAGTTCGGATTTCGTGTGAAGTGCTCGCCAAAAAATTGCTCTTAGCCTTGTTCGCTATATTAGCCCGGTTAATTGACGCTTCAGTAAGTGTTCGTGCAAGCTCAGTTTCATATTGTGCCGAAATCAGCTGCCTGTAAGTCGGTGCCTCAAGGTAAAAGAACGTGAAAACCAGCATAATCGTAGCGACAGTGTAAACAACCGGAATATTCTGCCTGAACAAATATTGAATGACGAACGAATCAATTAACAGGATAAACAGCAAATTCATTACTATAAATTGGCCGTTGCCATAATACTGCTGATAGATTAATTGCAGGATAAATCCGAGCGTAACAAAGATTATCGCGAAGCCCGGAGAGAATATCATAAAAACTTTTTCGTCTGAGTTGAATATGAATAATAAGATTATGCTTATACACAACAGGAAAAAATTTATGTCAGTAAAGCGCTTGCTAATTACCCGAGTATAAGCCGCAACATAACACATTAGACAGTAAGCGTTGATATTAATCGTCGCGTAAAATATCTTCGTGTGAATTGTAATTTGCTTCATGTTCGTAAAAAGCTCAAGAGCGAGTTCAAACGATGCAGTTATTATTGTTGAGATAACGAGCAGGACAAAACGCCGATTAATCTCAGAAGTTGTGGCCATTCGTCCGCTCAAGAACGCTGCCATTACGAATAAAAACGGCAATACAGTAATTTCAATGAAAGATTCACCGAGATTATTTAAGAGTAACATGATGAAAAATTTTGAGGCTCCTTTTTTCGTGTAATAAATTTAGTATAGCATTGAGCGTAATATTATGACATTTGAGAGATTAGATTAGATTGTGAAGAATTTATGACATTTTGAAGATTTGTGAGTGATATAATCATCCCACATATATCTGAAAAGGGACGGGCTCACAATACAATGCTTTTTTTCACATTCAACGATGAAAGACACCTCAATAGAAGCCTTACGACGTTAAACGTTTGGTCATTAGCTTTTGGCTGTGTAATAGGCTGGAGCGCATACGTCATGCCCGGAACAGTTTTTCTTAGCAATGCCGGACCTCTCGGGACATTAATTGCTATGGAACTTGCGACGCTTGTAATGCTGATTATTGCGTATAACTACAGCTACATGATAAAGAAATTTCCGTTGACCGGAGGAGAATTTATCTATGCAAAGATGGCTTTCGGAGAACATCACGGATTTTTATGCGCCTGGTTTCTGAGCCTGTCATATTTATCCGTTATTCCTCTGAACGCTACGGCTTTGAATTTGCTCATGCGTGCAATGTTTGGTGATGCGTTTCAATTCGGCTTTCACTATACAGTTGCGGGCTATGATGTTTACTTAGGTGAGATGCTTTTAGCGATTGGAGCATTAGCAATTTTCTTCATGATTAATTCATTGGGAGTTCATGTAACAGGAAATTTGCAGACTTTCTTAGTGATGATTTTGCTCGGAGGAATATTCATCGTCATAGGCGGAGCGGTATTAAGTCCATCGGCGAGCTTTGAAAATCTTCATCCTATGTTTCATCCTGTAACTTCCAGCTTCAAAAACGGGATAATTGCGCAGATAATTGCAGTGTATGTTACCGGGCCAATGTCATTTGTGGGATTTGACACTGTTCCGCAGATGATGGAAGAGAGTAATTTTTCTTCTGACCGAGTAAAAGTTGTGATGGACACGAGCATAATTTGCGGAGGATTTGTTTATATTGCGCTGACAATTTTTGCGTGTTCAGTTGTCCCTTATGTCTATAATCATTCATGGCCTGCGTATATTGCTGACCTTCATAATCAGACGGGAACGGCCGGAATTGTTACGCTTAATGCCGCGCATATAGTTCTTGGACGTGCGGGATTATACACGATATTTGCTTCGGTGGTTGCGGCGATGCTCACGGGAATTATAGGCTTTTACATGGCAACGAGCCGTTTGCTTTACTCAATGTCTCGTGATGGATTAATTCCTTCATGGTTCAGTTATCTCAACAAAAATGGAGTTCCGACACATGCGGGCTTATTCTGTATGGTTGGAGCTGGATTAATTTGCTTAATTGGCCGTGCTGTTATGGGCTGGATATTCGATATGGCTTCAACTGGGGCGGCAATAGGCTTTGCATATACTTCGATTTCTGCTTGCAAGTACGCTTATAAAGAAGGCAGAACTGACATTGTAATTTTCGGAGCACTGGGATTTATTTTGTCGCTGTCGATGGCTGTAATTCTTCTTGTGCCAATTCCAGGCTTGAATGTCTCGTTGCGTAATGAATCGTATGTGCTTCTTGTTGTCTGGATAACACTGGGAATAATTTTTTATTATGTCAGACGATTTTTAGGTAAGATTTTTAGGTAAAGGGAATAAATTATGCTTATGATAATAAAAGACGCTGATTATATAGAAAAAGGATAATGCAAAATGAAAGATGTATACAAGACATATTCACTCTCTATTAAACTTAACATAAGAGGTTCTATTGTTTCTATATCATGGGACGAAGAATTTTCCCGCAAAGACATCAAAGGGTGCTTTTACCCTGAGGATACAAGTTTTGGGTCATTAATAATGCTGCCGGATATTTTCAGTTCTGAAGATGAAAAAGTTCTTACGGAGCAGGAGAAGACCGATATTGAGACGGAAGCATTCACACAAATCGCCGAGTTTGAGGCTGAAACAGTTTATTATGATAGTTTTGATATTTGGCTTGAGGACCTCGAGAAAGAATTTCTTAGTTTTAAGGGAAATTTATCGTCGGTAGATGTATTGCAATACGAAGAAAAATATTCGAATATCATGGGTCAGATTAATTCGTGTGAAATAGAAATATACGAAGGTATCAGCTTTTTATATGCTCTTGTTAAAAAGATGAAAGCTCAGACCGGCCAATAATATTTTGTAAAGTGAAATCGCTTGACAGTAAAATTTACGTTTCTTATAATTCC
>CALGHA010000161.1 GCA_937915835.1 uncultured Fretibacterium sp.
GACGCAGAGAATACTCGAATTGGTAAACGTGAACAATCCCAGCGTTATGAAAGAATAATTTAGAGATTATCCTTATGATTATCTTGCGGCGTATAAAGCTGCTGAGTTGAATTATGATATGGGACGTTACAGCACTGCTCTTAAGTTGCTAGAGGCTTCATTGAGAATTTATCCGTCTTATATTCCAGCAAGCAGATTACGAACTAAAGTTCAGGGAGCAGTGAATAGAAATCGTTAATTCTGAAAAAATTTTCCCGGCAGTTCCTAATTTTACGGGGACTGCTTTTTTATGCGAAATTGTATACGGCTCTGTTATAATCGTTTAATCTTGATTTATTAGCTTACATTAACAAAATCGGAGGCAAAATTTATCTTGGGAAAAGTCGTAAAAAACTTAGGGCTTTATCTAGTGTTGATACTTGTAGTCGTCAGCATGGTCAACATGTTCTTAACGCCCGAAGAAGTTCAGAAACAATATGACGAGATTAGTTACAGCCAATTTCTAAAAGACTTAAACGCTGGAAAAATCCGAATACTTCAAATCCGCAACAACACGACACCAGGCGAATCCAGCTCAGCGGTTATTCAAGGAGAAACTCACGACGGACAAAGATTTTTGACGTATGGGCTTGATGTTTCGGGGATTGCTGACAAGGCGGCAGAAAAAGGAATTATCGTAACAATCGAAGCTCCGCAAAAAAATACCTGGCTAATGTCCTTGATGACCTCGTTATTCCCGACGTTGTTATTAATCGGTGTGTGGATTTACTTTCTCTACAACATGCAGGGCGGCGGCGGAAGGATTATGTCATTCGGAAAAAGCCACGCGAAATTATTTCTCGACAACAAGCCGAAAGTTACGTTCAACGACGTTGCAGGTTGTGAGGAATCCAAAGAGGAATTGCAAGAAGTAATTCATTTCCTGAAAAATCCCGACAAATTCAGAAAGTTAGGCGCTCGTGTTCCTAAGGGAGTTTTATTAGTCGGCCCTCCTGGAACTGGAAAAACTCTTTTAGCGAGAGCGGCGGCCGGTGAAGCTGATGTTCCATTTTTTAGCGTATCTGGTTCGGACTTCGTTGAAATGTTCGTTGGAGTTGGAGCGGCAAGAGTTCGTGATTTATTCGAGCAGTCGAAAAAGTATCAGCCCTGCATAATCTTCATCGATGAAATGGACGCAGTAGGACGACACAGAGGAGCGGGCTTAGGAGGAGGACATGACGAGCGCGAGCAAACTTTAAATCAATTACTCGTTGAACTTGACGGCTTCGATGATACAAGCTCTACAATATTAATTGCCGCAACAAACAGACCGGATATTCTTGACCCAGCTTTGTTGAGACCTGGAAGATTTGACAGACATATCACGGTTGACCGTCCGGACGTTAAGGGACGTGAGGAAATTTTGAAAGTTCACATGAAGGATAAAACTTTTGCGGACGACGTTAATACCGGAATTTTAGCGCGCAGAACTCCGGGCTTTGTCGGTGCTGACTTGGAAAATCTCGTGAATGAAGCGGCATTGTTGGCGGCACGTCATGACAAGGACAAAATCGGCATGGACGAACTCGAAGAGGGAATTGAACGCGTAATGGCAGGCCCTGAGAGAAAAAGCAGGTTGATTAACGACCACGAGAAAAAGATTATCGCCTATCATGAGACAGGACACGCGATTGTCGCAAAAATTTTGCCCGGTTCTGATCCAGTTCACAAGATTTCGATTATTCCACGAGGACACGCGGCACTCGGTTACACTCTGCAAGTTCCAGAGGAAGACAGGTTCTTAATTTCACGTTCGGAACTCTTAAACAGAATTTCGGTGTTATTAAGCGGTCGAGTTGCTGAGGAAATTATGTTCAACGACGTAACCAGTGGTGCGGCCAATGACTTAGAACGAGCAACACAAACAGCCCGTCAAATGGTTACGCAATTGGGAATGAGTGAGACTCTCGGCCTCGTGAAACTTGGGAATAAACGCGAGGAAATTTTCTTAGGACGCGACATTTCAGAGGACAGGAATTACAGCGAGGAGATTGCTTACGTAATAGATAAGGAAGTAAAATCAATAATCGATTCATGTTACGAACGCGCGAAAGAAATTCTTACTCAACGACGGCCCTTAATGGACAAAATTGCGGCTGTCTTGCTTGAAAAAGAAGTGATTGACGCTGAGGAGTTCGACAAGCTCATGACCGAAGACGAGAAAATCGAAGCGCAAAATGAAGCAAAAGCTGACGAAAAAGTTAATGAGCTTCCTGAAGTCAGAATTGATAAACTTCCGAATAGCAATCATGACTTTCTTGCCTAACGTGATATAATACTTCGTGTTTTGCGTTTGGGGTGTAGTCCAATGGCAGGACGCAGGACTTTGGATCCTAAAATGATGGTTCGAATCCATCCACCCCAGCCACACGAACTTTCAGAGGTGATGAATATCATGAATAATCTTTGCGTTCTCATCATGGCCGCAGGTAAAGGTACACGAATGAAGAGCGCAGCCCCTAAAGTTTTACACAAAGTTTTAGACCGTCCAATTATCGATTATGTTATCCGCAATGTTTTATCCATAGGAATTAAGCCCGAGAATATCGGCGTGTTAGTAGGCTCTGGAGGTGAGAAGGTTCAAGAACATCTGCAAAATGATTTTCCCAACGTAAAAATTTTATGGCAGCATGAACAGTTAGGAACAGGCCACGCCGTAAAGTCAGCGTTTGAATGGTGGCAGAATTACGAGGATTTAATAGTTCTCAACGGAGATTTGCCATTGATGACATCAGAAAGTCTCAAGGAATTAATCTCATGCGTTGATAAGAATGATTGCACGGTAATTACGTTTGAGGCTGAAAATCCCGGAGCTTACGGAAGAATAATACGGGAAAAAAATTCTGTCAGCATAATCGAGTTCAAAGATGCTTCACCGGAACAAAGGGAAATTCACGAGGTCAACGCAGGCTGTTATGCCTTCAAAGTCAAATCACTTTCACAAGTCATAAACTCAATCACAAATAATAATTCACAGCACGAATATTACATCACTGACGCTTTAGCCCTAATGAACGAGAAAAATTTTGCAACAGGAGCTTTCATTATGCCTGAAAAAGAAATGCAGGGCGTTAATACTCAGTCAGAACTTGCTGAAGTTTCACGTGTAATGCGAGAAAAAATTTTGTCTCACTGGCTCTCAGAAGGCGTGAATATTCTTGATGTTAATAGCGTTTATATTGGCGCTGATGTTGAGCTAGAACATGATGTAATTATTATGCCGAACGTTCAGATTTGGGGAAAAAGCAAAATCGGTGAAGGAAGCATGATAGGCTCCGGGTCAATCTTGACGAACGCGAAAATTGGCCGAAACGTGAAAGTTATCGCTTATGCCGTAATCGAGAACAGCGAGCTTAAAGACAACTCGAAAGCCGGGCCGTTCTGTTATATCCGTGAAAATTCGTGTTTAGAGAGCCGGGCATTTGCAGGAAAATTCGTTGAGCTGAAAAATTCCCATATCGGCGAAAACTCGAAAGTCCCTCATCTTTCATACATGGGAGACGCAACACTCGGCCATGACGTTAATATCGGCGCAGGAAGCATAACGTGTAATTACGACGGCACTCACAAGAATAAAACTTTTATTGGCGACAATTGCTTTATCGGTTCAGATACAATGTTCGTTGCTCCCGTTGAACTTGAAGACGGTGCGGCGACTGCGGCAGGTTCCGTAATAACTCAGGCTGTCCCGGCCAATTCGCTCGGAGTTGGACGTGCTCGGCAAAAGAATATTGCGGACTGGTCATTAAGAAATCATAATCTTCATCACCACAAGGAGGAAAAATAATCTTGTCCAGAGGAAACGGCATAAAAATATTTTCCGGCGAAGCTCATCCGGAATTTGCGAAAACAATCTGCGAAGTTCTCAACATGTCCCCGTCGCAAGTCAAGCATTACAAATTTTCTGACGGAGAACTCGGCGTTTCACTCGAAGAGAGCGTGCGAGGTTCAGACGTTTATATAATTCAGCCGACGTGTTACCCAGTTAATGAAAACTTAATGCAGTTATTAATCATGGCTGATGCTATGCGCCGGGATTCTGCTCACTACGTCAACGCTGTAATCCCATATTTCGGCTATGCACGTCAGGACAGGAAAGCAAGACCAAGAGAGCCGATTACAGCGAAACTTGTTGCGAATATTCTTGCTCACGAGGGAATTAACCGGATTATCACGGCAGATTTACACGCTGGACAAATTCAGGGCTTTTTTGATATTCCGGTTGACCATTTGACGGGAATGAAATTGCTTGCTGAACACTTCAAGGAAATTCTTGCTGACGAAATCAAATCCGGAAATGTTGTAGTTGTCTCGCCTGATGTCGGAGGAGTTGCGAGGGCCCGAAAATTTGCCGTAATGCTTGACACTGATATTGCAATTGTCGACAAGAGACGAGTGCACGACAAACAAAACGTATCTGAAGTTATGGACATCGTCGGGAATATTCAGGGAAGAACAGCAATTCTCGTTGATGATATTATTGACACAGCCGGGACGATCTGCCATGCTGCGGACGGCTTGAAGAAACGCGGAAGCTCACGGGTATTTGCTTGTGCAACACATGCGGTGCTTTCGGGGCCTGCGCTTGAGAGGATAAATGCTTCGTCGATCGAAAAGTTAATCTTCACTGACACGATACCAATTCCAGAGGCTAAACGCTCAGAAAAAATTATGCAGTTGTCGATTGCTCCGTTGTTTGCCGAAGCGATAAGACGAGTTCATGAGGAATTGCCGATTAGCGACATGTTCGATTAAGAATAAAACGTTCCCCCTTTGAAGCTGTGAAGGGGGATAATTTTTTACTTCTCACGCAGAAAAAGTTTCAGCAAGGAGTTCACAACAAGAATTACTAGTGAGATAAACGCCGCACTTTCCATTAATAATTGAGCCTCAAACTGCGGGATCATCAAAGCTACAGGACGTGGAGAAGGAGGAGCAAGGAATGATACTGCTGATACTGTCATCATCGAGTTCACGAAGAAATAAGCAAACATCTCTTTCACAGCCGGCATAACTTCAGGCATTATTACGTCAGCAATAATATTCAGCCTCTTCACGCCAAGAACTGAGCCTGTATCTTCAAGCGAGGGATTAATTTTTCGCAGGGCGTTATACATCATGAGATATGGCGACGCAAAAAAGTGTACGGTGTTAGCGATGATTATTATTAATATCGTCCCGTATAAGCTCGTCCTGTTGAAGAAAATCACGAACGACAAGCCTAAAACTATTCCCGGCACAGCCATAGTCAGTAAAGAAATCAGGTGAATAATCCTGCTGAATTTATATCTCTCAAGCCTTGCAGTAATGTACGAACACACGAACGCTAAAGATGTTCCGGCAATTCCAGCGAAAAACGCATAAATTATCGAGTTCAAAAGGTAATTCCCAGCACCTCGCCTGATAGTCTTTAAGACATGATAAAGAGTAAATGAAGCGTCAACCGGATATTTCTTAGCAAATGTCATCATGCAGAAGGCAATCACAGGCGCAAAAATTGCTATCGAGATTACCACGCAGAAAATTAATGAACAAGTCCGGGCAAATTTACCCTCTTTTGTCGTAACTGGCTCAGGCATAAAGTTATTGTTCCTGTTCTCTGAGTTCAGCAAGTCAATTACAAATGCTGCCACAGCCGGAAGTAATAATAACGCTCCGATCACACTGCCGGAATTGTAATCAATCATGCCGATAGCCCTGTTATACATCAAGACTGGAAGCGTGATAGTTTTTCCGCCAATCATTAAAGGCACTCCGTAATCAGTTATAATCATCGTGAATGCGGCAAAAAATGCTGAGATTAACGGCCTCTTCAGAAACGGAAGCGTCAAATCAAGAAATCTTCTGTGTGAAGGAACTCCTAAAACTTCGGCGGCTTTATGCTGAGTTCCGTCCTCATATCTCAGAATATCAGCCAGCATTATATAAGCAACAGGGAACGAATACATCACACTTCCTGCGATAATGCCAGTAAACCCGTAAATACTGCCGTTAAGTCCGAAAATTTTTGTGATTAAGCCGTTCGCTCCAAATAATGCGACCAGCCCGAAAGCATGAGAGATTGACGGAATTAACATAGGCATAACGAACAAAAGATTAAAGAAGGCTTTATGCTTTATCCTCGTCCGTTCAATGCACATTGCACAGACTAACGCAAGGCACAACGAAATTAACGCGGCCGTTCCCGAACAAATCAGCGAATTTTTGAGAGCTTCATAAAATTGTGGGAGATTAATTACGTCAACAATTCCCGACGGAGTTATGCGCATGAAGAGTGAACATACAGGGAAAATTACGAATACACCGAAGAATGCAAGAATTATTATGCTCGCCATCTAGTTAAACCTCTTGAGCATGTTAATTCTGGCCTTCATGTTGTCAATTACGAATTTCTTCACGTATTCATTGGAACTCATCGCAAAAATTTTCTCCGGAACGTCAAGAACTTCAATTTTTCCCCTGTTCATTATCATTATTCTGTCCGAAAGTGAAAATGCTTCTTCCTGGTCATGAGTTACGTAAATCATTGTTGTGCCTAGATTTTTCTGAAGACGTTTAAGCTCGGCCATCATGTTAATTCTCGTCTCGGCATCAAGCGCACTCATAGGCTCATCAAGTAAAATTATCTCTGGTCTCAGTGCTAAAGTCCTCGCGATTGCTACTCTTTGCTGCTGACCTCCTGAGAGTTCACCGGGTTTCTTGTTAACGTGTTCGGCCAATCCAACGAGTTCAACAAGTTCCTTTGCTCGTTTATCAGCTTGGGCTTTAAGCTCAGAATGAAACTTCATAGCGTATTTCACGTTATCAATCACGTTCATATTGGAGAATAACGCGTAATTCTGAAACACTATACCCATCTTTCGTTTACTCGGAATTTCACGGGTTATGTCAACGCCGTCAAGAAAGATTTTGCCGCTGTCGGGTTCAAGCAAGCCGATTAATATTCGTAACAGTGTAGTTTTTCCGCAGCCTGAAGAGCCAAGAACGGAGAGAAATTCCCCGCTCCTGACATCAAAACTTACAGCATCAAGGACTTCAAGACCGTCATAATTCTTTGATAGGCCTTGAACGCTGAGCTTTAATATTTCCATTTTGCGAGCAGTCTTTCTTTTTCCGCAAGATTATCATTCGACATGTCGCCGTATTTTATATTTGTCGGGAAGCCCTTAATCTCCGGCGCAAAGTTCTTGAATATCTGATCCGGGAAAAATTTTTCGTTATCGCCTCTGCATAAATCCGTTGCAATATAATTAAATACATTCATTACAGCTTTACGATTTGCACTCTTTGCCAGAACCGCATTACCATACATACTGAACGGTGAGCCTTCCTCGAAAAACAGCATCTCAAGATTAACGCCTTGATTTTTCTCAACTACAGCTTGAGAAGTCATCCCCAAACCTATAGCAACTTCACCCTGGACAAGAGCATTAACCGGCCCTGAACCTGACGATGTGAAAGCTAAAATATTTTCCGCGAGCTTGTCGAAATAATCAAATGCTTCATCTTCGCCCCAAGTGTTTACAAGACATTTCAAGAACATGTAACCGCTTCCGGAAGTTGCAGGATTGGGCATCGAGATTAAACCCTTGTAAATCGGATTGAGTAAGTCTTGATACGTCGCCGGTGTCGGAAGGTTTTTAGCGTTCATAACGTCCCGATTGAGAATTATACAACCTCCGTTTTTCACTTCAGGAGTGATCTTGTGATTTGCCGGGACTATTTCATCAAGGAATAATGAGAAGTCAAAATCTTTCAGCTCAGCGAGATAATCCTTGCACTTATCCAAATATCCGTACTCTAATGACTGAATAATATCGGCGGTGCAGTTCTCTTTCTCCTCAAGGACTTTTGCGGCTATTGTGCTCGTGTTCATGTATTCGAGCGTAATATCATAATCTGGAAATTTCTTGCGTGCTTCTGACAAATAATAATCATTCCTGTAGTCCTCGCCGCTCGTCCAGATTACAACTTTTAAGCTCTCCTGACTTCCGCCGCCGTTAAAACCGAACACGTAGACCAGTACAGCACAAATTACAGCTGCAAGTAACAATAAAACTTTCTTCATGTAAAATAATTCCTCCTGAAAATTTATAGTTGCAATATTGAATTATTGCCGGAAAGGTTTAGACATCATAGACTTCATCAATGGCTTTCAGTTCGCGCCACGTGTCAATTTCTACAACGTCATCATCGAAGCATTCTCGTATCTCTACTTTGTACTCATCCGGGAAAATTGCAAAGGGGACTTGATCCCAGTAACGTTCTTTTCCGCCGGGCATTTCCCAAGCTGATTTTATGTGCCCTGAAAGTTTGCGGCCGTCCTCATCGTTCCAGTAAGAAATTCCGACTTCCTGCCAACAGTTTAAGCCTCCAACAGCCTGCGATGTGATTATGCCGTTATCATTGACCGTAAAGCACCAATCATCCGAACGAGTTTTCTTTATGCCGAGAAAGTTCGACGTGTAATGATATTTCTTTATCAGCGCGGGATTATGCAGGAATAAATCCCCCTCTAAAATATATGAATTTCTGAGAAGATACCTTGCACACATTACGGACGAGATATTATTTGCCTCGTTATATGCTGGGTTCTCAAGAAATTTCAACATCGGATATTTATAGAGCAATTGATCAAACTGTTCTGATAAATATCCCCTGACAATATAAATCTCTTCTATACCAGCTGATAATACAGCATCAAGAAGAGTGTCAATTATTCTTTTGCCCTTAACACGAACAAGCGGCTTCGGAGTGTTCAAAGTTATCGGGACTAATCGTGAGCCAAAACCTGCCGCGACGAATACAGCACGTTTAGCTCTGTAAGGTTCAAGGGCTTCATAACCTGCAGGAGTGATTATTCCGTTGGAGATTAGGCCTTTATCGGTGAGGTCAGTAAATTCTTGTGAACTTTCGTTTGCGGGAAATTCTGAGGAAGTCAGCGAGACTAAAATGTTGAACTGCTTGTGAGTGAGAGTATTCATGCCTGCCCTCCAGTTGAGAAGGGTTGAGCATAAAAACTTTTACTTGCAGAATATAAATTTTTTGCTATAATTCTTTGTCTTGTCTTGTCTTGTCTTGTCTTGTCTTGTCTTGTCTTGTCTTGTCGTATGTTATTGTCATTTTTTAGACGACGTTAATCCTTTCTGCTGAAAAAATTTCCTGAGATTATAACACACCGGCTTTCATTCTCCCACCCACCCACCCCGAATGAAAGCCGGCTAAAACATTATGCTTCACGCTTCTTCATGTATTGCACCGTAAAGACAAATCCGACAAGCATTAACCCGATTAAGTCGCTCACAAGGCCGGGAACTAACATGCTCAAGCCTCCAGCGCAGATTATCACTCGCAGAATTATATTCATCGGACTGTAGAGATAACCGTTCAACGCCGCCGCAACCCCGAAAATTCCGAGCAAAGCAGTAGCACAGATTAAGATGATTTCACAGGCTACAAGAATTTGTGTGAGAATTGGCCCGGCATTAGCAATTTGAATTATCGGCTGGACGTTCTCAAATAACATTGCCGGAGTAAACGCGAAAATATACGGAACAATAAATGCTCCAATCGCAAGTTTCGTAGCGTTAAAAGCCGTCTTCATCGGAGGAGCCTTAGCTATAGCACTCCCAGCATACGCGGCCAATGCAACCGGAGGCGTAATATCCGCGACAATCCCGAAGTAAAACACGAAGAAGTGAGCGCAGATTTTCTCAATCCCGATTGCCGGAGCCATCAAGATTGGTGCACACGTCGCCGCCATTATGCAATAATTCGCAGTCGTCGGAACTCCCATTCCCAAGATTACACAGCAAATCATCGTCAGCACTAGCGCAATAAACGCATGACCGCCCGAAACGTTTACAACCATCGTGATTAACTCGCTCGCAAGCCCCGTTGATGTTATACAGCCAGCTACAAGCCCAGCCATTGCACAAGCTACAGCTACGGTTATCGTTCCTCGTCCGCCAGCTTCAAGAGCATCAATAATCTTCTTCGGCGTAATTCTCTCGTCCTTGTTAAATATGCCTACAAGAATTGCGAAGCCTATTGCTATTGCCGCCGAGAACTGCATAGTGTAAATGTTCATTGAGACCATCACGACAAGAATTATTAACGGAAGGAGCAAATAAATTTTGGGTAAAAGTGAGATTATTCGCGGAAGTTCTTCTTTAGGTATTCCCTTCAAGCCCAACTTCTTAGCCTCAAGGTGAACGGCGATATAAATTCCCGTGAAGTAAAGTACAGCCGGCAAAATTGCTTTCAACGCAACCTGAGAATAAGGAATTCCCATGTATTCGGCCATCAAGAACGCAGCAGCTCCCATTATAGGCGGCATAATCTGTCCTCCGGTTGACGCGGCGGCCTCGACTGCTCCGGCAAATTCTGGTTTATATCCTGTACGCTTCATCATCGGAATTGTAACGCTTCCGGTTGTTACGGTATTTCCCACTGACGAACCCGAGACCATTCCGCACAAAGCTGATGAGATTACGGCAACTTTCGCGGGACCTCCTGCTGATGCTCCGGCTATAGCGTTTGCTAAGTTTATAAAGAATGTCGATATTCCCGTTCGCTCGAGAAATGCTCCAAATATGATAAACACGACAATATATTTCGCACATACTTCAATCGGCGTACTCCTCAATCCGTCGCCAGTCGAGTAATATAAATCGTAAATTACTTTTCCAAATCTCACAGTCGAAAACGCATAAACCATCAATGCACCGACTAC
>CALGHA010000162.1 GCA_937915835.1 uncultured Fretibacterium sp.
AAGACGCGGCAGGAGACGGACATAACACGAAAGTTATCGCCGTAATCGTTCCTGTTGTCCAGAACGCTAAAGAGTTCGAGGATTTGCCGGTGAATGAAACTGTAACTTTGTCGCCAGTCGAAGAAGAAACCGGAGAACTCGCGAGTGAAGAGCCGACGGATATGAATATTCCTGAAAGTGAGCCGGAAACTCCGGAAGAAATAACCGAGCCTGAACCCGAACAGCCCGAACCTGAACCCGTCCCCGAAGAAGCAACGTCAGAGCCTGAACCAGAACCGGAAGTTGAACCAGAACCGGAAATTTCAGAGCCTGAACCTGAGCCGGAAGCTGAGCCTGTAGAGCCTGAGCCGGAGCCTGAAGAAAATTCCGAAGTTGTTATCGAAGAAAACGAGGAGCCTGCGGACACAATTACTGAGGAAATTACGGAGAAACTCCCTGAGCCTGAAGAAGCCGAGACCGTCGAGGACCTAATCCCTGAAGGTCAGGACGAACCAGACGAGGAAGAAGCCGAAGCGTTTAGACAGATGGAAGAAAGCCTTGATGAAAGTCTTCGTGAAAAAGCTGAAGAGTTAGCGCAGGTTGAGACCGAAGAGGGAGACGATGAAGAAGCTGACATTGAAGCTGTCGTGATGCCGGAAAATTCGGATGATGATGAAGAAGCTGACGATTTAGCCGTTGAGATTGAGGAGCTTGATCCTGCTGAAGGCGGCGAAGAAGGCGAGGACGACGAAGAAGAAGAAATTTCTGCGGGAGAACCTATGAGCTTTACGGAAATTCCGTTTGAGGCAGTCGAAGAGGAAATAGAGCTTCAGCCTGACCCAGAAGAGAAAAAGTAAAAATTTTCCTCCGTAAGTTATGTGCGGAGGACTTTTTTATATATTTCAAGCCATTCTTCACACGTTAAATCTTCGGCTCGCATTGTCGCGTATTCTCCCAAAGTTAAAGCGTCAATGAAGCCGCGAAAGTTATTCAGCAAAGTTTTTCGTCTGTGTGAAAATCCCTTGTGTAAAATTTCGCTCCATAAGGGATTATTAACGAGTTCAAAGTTTCGTGTAATCTCAATCTCGACGAGTGCCGAATCAACTTCGGGAATTGGTCTGAAACATTCACGCGAGACATTTTTCACAATCTCAGCTCGTCCCATCGCTTCAATCGTTACGCCCAAAGGATAACGCGCTTTAGTGTCGGGCTTGGCTGTTAATCTCAGGGCGGCTTCTTTTTGCAACATGAAGAGCATATATCTCACGTCGTAATGCAATAATTTCCAGATTAAAGGTGTCGTGATGTTATACGGGATATTAGCGATGATTTTGTCAGGGAACGGGTTTAACTCGGCATAATCAAATTTTACGGCATCTCCCCAGTGAATAAATAAATTTTTCTCGCTTAAAGCTAACTCCTCAAGTTCAGGCCTTAATCTCTCGTCAAGCTCTATAACATGAAGACACCGGACATTCTCAGCCAGCAAAGCACGAGTTAATACGCCATGACCCGGGCCAATTTCAAGCACACAGTCATTCTCACAAGCTCCGGAGCGGGAAATTATCTGAGCGAGAATATTTTTATCAACCAGGAAATTTTGTCCGAAACGTTTTAATGCCCTCATGAGTTACCCGCAAGGACCGTTCTATTTCCGCCGGAAGTCTTTGCCAGTGTCAAAGCGTCATAAGCCGCCCCGATAAACTCACTCGTGCTTACGTAGCCGCCATCTGTCAAATCTGCAACTCCTGCGCTGAGTTCGATACCGTCAGAATTTTTTCTTATCTCATCAGCAAGAATTACGGCCCTAGCTCCTGAACAGTAAGCAAGAATTAATAACTCGTCGCCTTGCCATCGTGAAATTACGCACTTCACTTTATCCTTGAGAAAACTTTTGATGTTATTCACAACATTTCTTATTGTTCGAGTTCCTGACATGTAGCCTTTGTTTTTATTAAAGCCGGTGAACTTGTCAATATTAATCATGATTAAGCTCATTTGTCCCGAAGTCTGTATTACCCGGCCAATCTCGCTTGAGATTACCTGTTCAATTCCACGCCTATTAAGAATTCCCGTATGAGCGTCAAACGTTAATAACCGTCTCAGCTGGTCATGAGTTCGCTTATAATCCGTAATATCCTCAAACGTAAGCATTGTGCATTCTTTAGCGTTCCAGGTTATTGGGCTTGCGTGAATTTTCATCAAGCGGGGATTGCCTTTTTCAGCAGTAAATTCATCGTTCAGCTCCTCATCAAGATATGTCATAGCCGCTTCATCATAGAAATTTTCACGGATATTAATATCATACATGAGGCACTCAAAACTTCCCGTCCGTCTGAGAATTACATTGACAACGTCAGCTTCAATTTCAGGCTTGATAAGCTCGAATATATTTTTGCCCTGAAGCTCACTCCTCACACACGAGGCCAGATATTTATTAGCGGAAAGGAACATCCCATGTGAGTCAACGACTCCTGCCCTGAACGGTACAGCTTCGAGTATGTCAGGATTGCTTATGATTACAGGAGAGTTATTATTCACAGCGTCTTGTCTCTCAACCTGAATAAGTTTTATGACGACACCGGCAATTTTCTTTGGCTCAATTTTCAGCGGAGATGCAATAACCTCCCAATTTCTAGGCTGTCCGGCAACCTCGAACGCGTCAACTTTTCCCAACCCAGCCGAAGTTAAAGCCCCGTGTAAAATTTTGTCAAGCTCCGTAATCAACGGGGGATAAGTCCCGCCTTCTTCGCATTGATGGCCGAAAATTCTTGAGGCTACAATTTTGTAACCATGAGTTGCGTAAATTAATTTACCCTGAAGATTTACGACACAGCAAAGAAGTCCGGGACAATTATCCAGGACTTTGCTCCATATACTCATTATTAGTCAGCGTAACCGTTTGGATGGGACTTATGCCATTTCCAGGCTGTCGCTATAATATCTTCCATGCTGGTAATTTCCGGCTTCCAGTGAAGAATTTCATGAGCTTTTGTGCTGTCAGCTACGAGCCTTGCGGGGTCTCCTGCTCTTCTTGTGCCGATTTCGAGCGGGATTGCATGACCTGTAACTTTTCGTGCCGCGTCAATCATCTCCATGACAGAATAACCGTCGCCGCTTCCCAAGTTGAATATATTACTCTCGCCGCCGTTCCGTAAATATTCCAGAGCTAAGATATGCGCTCTTGCTAAGTCCTCGACGTGAATATAATCGCGTATACAAGTTCCGTCTTTGGTCGGGTAATCGTCGCCGTAAACCGTAATTTTCTCGCGCTTGCCTAATGGAACCTGTAAAATTAACGGGATTAAGTGAGTTTCGCACTTGTGATCTTCACCGATTGAGCCGTCATGCCAAGCTCCAGCAACGTTGAAATATCGCAGTGAGACATAACGAATGTCATAACGTTTGCTGACCCAGTTCATCATTTTTTCCATGATACGCTTGCTTTCACCGTAAGGGTTCGTCGGGATTGTCTCGTCAGTCTCGAGAATTGGAATACGTTTAGGCTCACCGTAAGTTGCGGCCGTTGACGAGAAGATTATGCGCATTACGTTGTGCCTCTGCATTGCTTCAAGAAGGGAAATCATTCCGCCGACATTATTGTTAAAATACTTCAATGGCTTATCGACGCTCTCGCCCACGAGTGAATACGCGCAGAAGTGTACGACAGCTTCAATTTTGTTCTCGGTGAAAATTTTATCGAGGACTTCAGCGTTGCGAATATCGCCCTCGTAAAACTTTATGCCCTCAGGAATTGACGCTTTATGTCCGGTTTCTAAGTTGTCAACGATGATTACTTCTTCGCCGTGAGCCGTGAATGCCCTGACGTTGTGAGAGCCGATATAGCCTGCTCCTCCGCAAATTAATACTGCCATTTTTATATTGCCTCCTTTAATTTAATTTCTTGGCCTGTTCGGTATCGGATCAAAAATTACGTTGCCGAGTTCAATATCCATGTCAAAGCTGCTTCTTTTTCGTCCGACGTGCATTTTCTCAGGAGTTCCGACTGCTGAAGGTCTGACTGAATCGTAAATGCTTACTCTTGAGCTTTTAGCTGGAACGTGTAAATTCGGCTGATTAACTCCGTACCTGCTCAAAATTTCCTGTGATGCTTGATCTGTAAAATCCGGATTAGCCATCCACCATGAATTTTGGCCGTGAACGTTGAAGAAAATTTTTCCGTCTCCTTCTGAAACTGAAAATTTCACCGGAACAATCTTGCCTTTCACGACATCAGCAATCTTCATCCAGGCAAATTGTCCTCCAAGCCATGCAGAGCCTTCGGGACTTTCAGCAATGCCGAGTTCCTGAGAGTGTGAACGTAAATAATTTCGAGTGTCTGAGTTTTTCGCGACTTCAACTCCTGCCCAGATTGAGTTTTTGACGCGGGATATTTTCATGTCATCAGGTGAACTTGCAAAATATTTTCTCAGCTGGCTAATATCAGGCTTCACATTCTCGTTCAAGTCAACAGCCGCCGCAAGTGAATATAATCCGCCAATAACCTTGTGAAGTTCCCTGTCAGGTTCAACATCAGCAAAAGCACATGAACTTATTGACACGATTAAAACTATAACAAGCAAAAGTTTACGCATAAAATTTATTTACTCCCTTTCAAAATTACTCATTGATTAGTGAATAATAATATCCCATTAGCTTCAAGCAAAGTATAAATATTTTTCGGTATAACGTTCTCAGTCTGCATATTTTCACGCATAATCACGAATACTCGCTCTTTTCCCGGCCATAATGAATTAATCAGGGTATTATCAGCCGCAAAATTTCTCTCAGCAACTCCGGGCGTTAATCTTGCGTCAATAATATTCGAGTTCCTGAACGTGTAAAAATATACTGACGGAAAATTCACGCCGTATTGAATTACCCTGTTGTTCCCTTGCACGACTTCACGCATTCTCAAGCCGACATCTCGAATTGAGTATAAATCTGCCGTAAGATTAAACACTCCAGCGAGAGGAAAAAGACATAATAAAGCTGCTGCCGGAACGTTGCGAACCCATTTCTTAATTTCCTTCGTCTTCGTGTAATGCCAGCATGCGAAAATGAATAATCCAGCTGTCAGAGCATAAGGAATTAGCGACATCATCGAGGCACGAATTAACGGAATTTTATTCATCATGAACGGCAATATAATATAGAAAACTGGAACTAATATAATCGTATTTATCACGACGGCATAACATACAGCGAATAACTTTTTCTGTGCAAGCCATAAATCCAACTTTCTCCCGACGATTGCCGACAAAGCCGGTACACACGAAGCTAGTGCGAGAATATCTCCTGAAGCGATTGCGGCAGATCCGAACGTCAAAGCCCATATGAACATTAAGAACTCCGGAGATTTATCAGCAGGAATTTTGCGGGGGAAGACTTCATAAATTGCCCGGAGAATAAACCCATGAAACGGAAAAAAGCTCATGAACGAGAAAACTATTATTCCCGTCATGCCGCCGAACGTGTAATTATGACCTTGACAACGCATAAAATGAATTATCGAGGGATTAATCAGAGCGAGCAAGATAAAATAAAATCCGCAAAATACAATCGTGATAATTATTCCAGACGGCCAAGTGAAGAAATCGCGTAATAAATCCCAGTCATTAGCCATAACGCAATAAATTATCAGGGCGAACCATGAGAGAAATAATCCGCCGGCTCCGTGTGAGATGAAAGCTAAAGTTGAAGCGATATGTGAGATTACAATCCAGCGTTTATTGTTGCGTGCACGAACTGCTCCGACCATTGTTAAAGCCGTTAAGAAAGCGAATATTGCGTGTTCAGAGGCTAATTGCGAGACTACGAAGCAGACTGTCATACTTGCGCAGATTGAAGCGGCGAACCAGGATTTACGTGAAGAATCTCCAGGTGAAGAATGTGCGGCTAAAGCAGAAGCTAAGATCATTCCCAAGCCTGAGAGTGCCGACCAGAAACGTACAGCAAACTCACCCCAGCCGAAAAATTTTAGTGCTAAAGCCTCAAGCCACCAAGTTCCGAGTGAACTTCCAGCCGTGAAAGCCTCACCAATTTTAGGCGTGAAATAATTCCCAGCCGCGAACATATGCAGAGAGACTGAAGCGTTTATGCCTTCGAGCGTATCAATTAGGCCGTGATCTCCAATTCCCCTGAAATATATATAACAAAGCAGAGCTATGAACAATAAAATTGTCTTGCCCCGTGATGATTTCTTCTTCTTGCGCAAGATTTTATGACTTTACTTGAACAATGGCAGAAGAGCTTTGAAGTCAGGGGTTCCGGCCTTCTCGAGCATGTGATAAATTACGGTTTCAGTAGGGACAACAAGAAAGCCAAGTGAACGCATTGCGTCGAGAGCGAGTTTGTGATTTTGTTCTGTTCGACTTCCGCAAGCATCGGCCGCGATTACGACGTTGAGATTGTATTTTTCCTGAAGGTCAATTGCCGTCGCTAACACGCAAATATGACTTTCAACGCCGAATAATATTGCTGTATCTTTTGTGCCGGAATTGAAGTTGAGATTTAAGAATGCGTCGCTGAAATCATGAGCTTCACAGCAGGAGAATTCCGTCTTAGCGATTATGCTTGAACCTTCCGGGATTAATTCTTTGAGTTCCGGGACAGTCGGGCCAATTCCTTTTGGGTATTGTTCAGTTATTATAGACGGCACGGAAAGTTGACGGGCAGAAGTGAGAATACGCACGGAGTTTGTCAGAATTTCATCTTTATTGTAAATGGCTGGCATTAAACGTTCTTGAATGTCTATCATCAAAAGGAACGAAGAACGAGCCTTGATTGACCTGCGCACGAGTGATAACCTCTCAGTCTGAAAAATTTTGTGAGAATTATTATATACTATCAGTGAAAATATACTTGCAGAAAATTTAAGATGATATTAGCGAGTATAATTTTGCGTTAAGTACTAGGCACATTATAAAGCGATAATGTCGAAGCTAATAGATGCTCAATCATGGGATTGGGGATTTTATCTGTATGATATCTTGAAAATAGGCTTTCACTGTGAAGAGTGTAACAGTTCGGCTTTCGCTCCCACCCTCCGGCTACGCGCATGACAATCAATTGTCATTGCCCCGTCCCGCTCAAGCTGAACTGAAAATGAAAGGAGAAAAAGTTTATGTCATCAAAGAAAGTTTTAGCGTTTTATCTTGAAGGATGTCCGTATTGCAAACAGGCCCGTGAAGCACTGAAGGAATTAATTGCTGAGGACGCGAGATATTCTGAGGTAAAAATTGATTGGGTTGAGGAAAATCAAAATTCTGAAATTTCAGCTCAATATGATTATTACCGAGTTCCGACGATGTTTATTGACGGCGAAAAAATTTACGAGGCTCATCCTGGCGAGAAATTTGACGAATGCAAAGCTAACGTTAAACGTGTCCTTGAAGCATTATTAAAGTATGATTGAGATTTACTATGATTTAGGGGAAATTGCAGAGGCATATAAATTTCTTACTAAAAGGGGTATAGTAAGAAAAGCTCCTCTTAGCTACCTTGCTTCAGAGTGCAGACAAGGACGAATAGAAGGTGCTTTTCTTCTCTTTATGTATCGGAAAGATGATGTATTCTGCAAATGGGTTATTCCCGCTCGAAGTTTGGAACAATGGGAAATTTATAAAGTCAAAGAACCCGTTTTTCATTGGAAGTCTCAGCCTGCTTGGTGGACCGTTGAGAAGGTTGCCCATCAGAAAGAAAAAGTTTTTGCAGGAGACTACAAAATCGACAGCGATATTAGGCAGCGTAAACAGTATGAACTATACAAGCAATCTCCTGAATGGAAGGCAACTCGCGAACGCCGTAAAAGTATGGATAACTATAAGTGTCAAAAATGCGGCTCACAAGAACACTTAGAAGTTCATCATCTGACTTACGAACATATGGGGAATGAGCCTATGGAGGATTTAATTACACTTTGCCATGCCTGCCATTACAACGAACATTTTTTCGAAAGAACGATAAATTAATAAAAGTCAGTAAAAGATAGTAAGAGTTAATCAGAAATTCATACGATAAAATCAAAGAATGTCAGTAATATAATTTCCGGCGTTGTGAGAGAACAACAGAGATAAATAAAAAATTAAGGAGATTGATTACAATGGCAAGAGAAAGATTTTACCCGATGATGAAAATGATGATGGACCCCGAAGAAATGTTTGATTCACTTACACGAGGAATTAGCGCACCATTTTTCGAGGAACATTTTCCGGGCTTCGGAGCAAAAGTAGATTTATACCGTAAAGACGGAAAAATTTTTGTTGAGGCAGAATTACCCGGAATTAATCCCGACAACGTTGACTTACACGTTTATTCTGACAGGCTCACACTTTCAGCCGAGAAGAAATCCGAAGTCAAAGAGGGCGGCGACGATAAAAGCTACTTCCGGAGTGAGAGACGTTACGGAAAAGTCGAAAGGGTTTTATCATTCCCAGTTGAAGCAGATCCGGAGAGCGCAAAAGCAAGTTTCAAGAATGGAGTTCTCACGGTCGAAGTTGCCGAAAAGAGCCAGGATAAAGCTCATAAGAAAGTCAGCATAACTTCCGAAGCGTAATAAGCAAGTTAATTTTCGGTCCTCGCAGTAAATCTGCGGGGATTTTTTGTGCTTTGTGATAGTATTACAGGCATGATTGACATTAAAAATTTATCATTATCATTCGGCGAAAAAGTTATATTCAAAAATTTATCGTTGCAAATTCCCGATAACGCCCGAATTGGAATTGTCGGCCCAAATGGTACAGGCAAGACGACTTTATTGCGAGTTCTGACGGGAGAAATTGAAGCTGATAACGGCACAATCGAACGCTCGAAAAATTTAACGGTCGGTTATCTTCCTCAAGATTTAGTCGAGCTTGAGGCTGTCCCGTTAATGCAATATCTCAAGAATAAGGCCGGTATCGCTGAAATCGAGAGAAAATTACGCGCTGTTGAGGAAAAATTATCGAGTTCACCGGAAAATCACGAGGAATTATTGAACGAGCATTCGAGGCTTGAACGACGCTTTGAGAACTCCGGAGGCTTCGCTTTCGAGTCAATGGCTATGAAAGTTCTTCACGGCTTAGGCTTCAAACTTGGCGATGAGGAAAAAAACTGCCGGGATTTTTCCGGAGGCTGGAAGATGAGGATTGCTATTGCCGCGCTGTTATTGTCAGCTCATGATGTCTTATTGCTTGACGAGCCTACTAATCACCTTGACACTGAAAGTATGGAATGGCTTGAAGGTTGGTTACGAACTCACAGGGGAGCAATCGTCGCAGTCTCACACGATACACGCTTCCTTGAGAATATCGCCGAGAACATCGCAGATTTGGAACACGGAACGATTACCCTTTATCCTTACAGCTATGACGAGTATATCATTGCAAAAGAACAGAGCCGTGAATTACTCGCAAAAGCATTTACCCGTCAGCAGGCAGAAATTCATCACATAGAAAGTTTCATCAATAGATTTCGTTACAAAGCCACGAAAGCCGCCCAAGTTCAGAGCAGGATTAAGCAGTTAGAGAAGATTGAACGTATAGAATTGGCCGAGAATAATAAAACTATAAATCTCACAATCCCCGAAGCTCCTCCGTCAGGTTGGGAAGTTTTGAAGGTTAATGAAGTCGCAAAATTTTATGATGACTTACGAGTTTTTGAGCACGTAAATTTTGTCCTGAACAGGGGCGAGCGTATTGCGCTGGTTGGGGTCAACGGAGCCGGAAAATCTACACTCTTGCGATTACTCAGCATGAACGAAGAGCCGACTTCAGGCGTAATAAAACTCGGTCATAACGTGAAATTCTCGTATTATTCACAAGAAAGCGCGCTGAATATCAATTACTCTCATACAGTCTGGGAAGAAGCCCGTGCAGTCTCATCAAAATTGAACGACGTTGAACGAAGAAATTTACTCGGAGCGTTTTTATTCTCCGGCGATGACATTCATAAACCCGCAAGCGTTTTATCCGGAGGCGAGAAGGCAAGATTAGCCCTGTATAAACTCATGCTTGAGGAGACAAATTTTTTGATACTCGATGAGCCTACAAATCATCTTGATGTTAATACCCGTGAAATCGTCGAACGAGCATTGCTAAAATATCAGGGGACGTTGTTAATCGTCTCACATGACCGGCATTTTCTTGATGCTTTAGCTGAACGAGTTTTAGAGCTTCGGGACGGGAAATTATATGATTATCCCGGCAATTATTCCTGGTTCCTTGAGAAACGTGAAGAAACTCTTGCGTCTGACGTTAAAGGTGAAAAAGTTCCGTCGAAAGTTAAGAACGTTAAGCGTGATGAAAATTCACTAAGGGAAATTCGGGCGATTAAGAAGTCGATTGCCTCATGTGAGAAGAAGATTGCTGAAGTTGAAGCGAAGATTAACGAGATTGACGGGGCTTTGTGTGAACCTGAGACATTATCGAACTCGAAGAAGATACAGGAATTAATGATTGAGCGTGATAAACTTGACAATAAATTAAAATCTTTATATTCTCACTGGGAAGAATTGAGCTTTAAGCTAGAAGAATTAAAGGAGTAAAATTTTATGAGCAATGTAACTATAGTTTGCTGTTACAATAACGAGAAGGCTTATAATGATCTCGTGAACTCCCTAAAAACTCAAACTTGCCCTTACGAGTTAATAGGGATTGACAACAGAGACAATAAAAATTTTTCGGCATGTTCAAAAGCGTTGAACTCTGTGATTAACCAGGTTAAAACGAAATATGTAATCTACTCGCATCAAGATATCATTCTTACTACACCTGATGCACTGGCAAAATTCATGAACTATCTTGAAAAAACTGGGCCTGATGATATTCTCGGAGTTGCTGGAACAAAATTTGAAATACCCGGAACGATTTCTAATATCAGGCATGGGAAAAATCTTACATATGCAGGCCCTAATCGTGTTGTTAATGGCTTTATGGAAGGCGATACACTTGATGAGTGTTTTTTTGCCGGCCACGCTAAACATTTTCTTGAATATCCATTCGATGAAATAATTTGCGATAATTGGCATTTATATGCGGCTGAGGCATGTTTACGGACTAAGTCAAATTACGTACAGGGGGGGGGGGCATGTTTATATTTGTGATGCAGATGTAATTCATACAGGACAGGGATCTAAAAACTCTGTAAATTTTGCTTTCATATCCGAATTTTGTAAATTATGCAGAAAATATTCAAGCGTTTTCCCTTTCATCAGTGTAACATGCGGCAAATCCAAAACAGATTATTTTCACCTTTCACTTTACCTTCTAAGAAGATTTATAATTTTTCTCACTCAGAAGCTAGGCTTGTATAATTGGCTGAGGAAAATTATAAAGAAGGAATAAATTTTTATTGAGCAATAACTTTTTCGAGAGCCTATCACAAATTTTACACGACAAGACTGACGCAAAAATATCACGTCTAATTCTCGGATGGCATGCCAGCTTTATTTTATGCGATGACGGGCGTTACGGCGTTGGCTTTGTCCCGGACTCAATGAAGGAACCTCATACTGCTCGGCCAATTCACACGGAAGCATTGTTATCGTCAAGCCTTCAGGAACTCGCAAAGTTATACGTCTCGCCTTTTCCTCAGGAGTTCGCGGCAGCTTCAGCGGCATGTTCTGTTCTTGTCCCGTTTGAAAATTTAGGGGGCCTTATGCTTGATGTGATTATGCCTTGTGCTCGAGGTGATAAAGTTGCTGTACTCGGCTATGAACGCGACTTATTGCCGTTTATGCAGGATTGGGGCTGGAGAATTGCCGTGTTCGACGACAGAGCCGCAGGACGTAAAAATTGTTTTGCTCAAGAGGAATTTTCACGAGGGGTTCAAGAGGCCGAATGGGTATGGCTTTCACCCGAAGCAATTCGCGACCGATGGCTTTTATCGACACAGGGGATTTTGCGCGAGAAAAAAGGTTGTTTTCTTCAAGGGCCCGGACTTCCTGCAATACCTGAAATCTTTTCACGCTTGGGAATTACTCACATCGTCGCTCCTGTTGGTA
>CALGHA010000163.1 GCA_937915835.1 uncultured Fretibacterium sp.
AAAATCTTCTTCTTTGCTATAGAACATTAAAACTCCTAATTTAGGATTGTACCATGCGTATACACTGGATTTATCTTTGTCCCTGTAGTATTTCACAGGATCAGTTTTATATAATTCTGTAAGTTCTTTAGCTATTATTGACTGGAGTGATGTCATTTTTCGCTTATCGGTTATAATAAAAATTATTGAGCCTAACTTGTTATTGTCAAATCTATACACTACTACGACATCTATTTTTGACTTAAAGGCTTTGAATGATTTGTATGTTGAATAAAAACCCTCAGTTCCCATAGAATATAATGGATTTGCAACATATCGTCTTATACTCTCAACAGTACAGCCCCATTTATGAACAAGAAAGCCTTTAGCATCAGGTAGGGGAATTCCTGAACTATTAGATTTTTTCGGAGCTTTAGGTTGTTTACTTAATGGAAGTATAACTGTATTCGATTTCTTAGGAAGAGGCTTAGCAGGCTTATTTATAGCTGAATTTAGAAATTGATTAATAGTCTTCGACGCAACAGCAAAGTTCAAATTTTGTGCCTCAGTAATTTCCCACGTCGGCATTCCTACAACTTCACCTTGCAAATTTATCAATGCTCCTCCGCTTGAACCAGGTGATACTGGAGCTGTGAATTGCACCCATAATGTGTTCTTCTTATCTTCTCTGACTGCTGAAACAATTCCATTAGAGGCACTTCCGCTTAAACCTCTAGGGCTTCCTATTGCTATTACTGAGTCGCCGGTTCTTGGAAGATTACTGCTGATTTTCAGAGATGGTTTCACCATTTGCCTAGCTAAATTTTTTGTACGAATTGCGCTGGCTTTAAGAAGTGCTAAATCTTTATCAACATCAATATCTTTCAAAAGTGCTTCAACAGGCTGGCAGTCATACGGCGTAACTGTTATGTATTCAGCATCTTTTATTACATGGTAATTAGTGAGAATATCATCTTTCTCATTTACTAGGAAGCCGCTGCCAGTCCCTTTGTCAGTTTCAATAAAGACCATAGCAGTCATAACTGGTTCTATTATGTCAGCGTAATCAGCCGGAGGTGGAGGAGTTTCTTCCTGCTTAATTCGTATCTCCTCAAGTTCACGCAAAATTTTCTCATATTCGATTGATGACACAGCTTCACTTTGGGGCTTACTATTAACGTTATCCGAATGAATTTTATACACGAAAAATACAACTCCAGCAAAGCATAATACAAATACTCCAGCCATTAACACAGCAAGTTTCATGAATAAATTTTCGTGCTTCTCTTCGGTTATCGCGCTATCAGGTTTATTGTTCTCAGTATCATAAATTTCAAGCAGGATATTAACGGCTTCTTCTAGTTTTTCACGGCTGTCTTGAGAAATGCTGAGTTTTGCGTTATAAGCTGCTTCAAGTTTGTCAATATCGATCTTATCATCAACAGAAAATCCGAGATATTCGCGTGCTTCTTCACGTGTCATAAATTTTTACCTCTTATCAAGATAATTTTTCAGCGCTAATATTAAATCCTTAATTCTGCTATTCTTCGTCGGAACTTCCCATTTATATTGCCTCATTGGTGCAGCATAATTCCTCGCTATCGTGCCGTCCTTGTAAAAATTCACAGTCCTGACATGCATATATTTCCCCTCGTCCAAGTCAACAATATAGCTCAATAAGCACGGTCCGAATTCTTTTCCAGGTTTAGCATTAAAGTTTTTGTCACGCTTCATCTGCCTTTTCGTCCGCTCAGTCGGAAACCAAATCGTATAAAACGCGGCCAATTCATTAGTCTTGTCGTACTCGATGTATTCAGTCTCAAGATAAACGTCGTATTCCTTATCGCTCCGAACAAAAATCATCCCGTCAAGTCCGTCATAATTTTCATCAAATTCTACTTTAACATGAAAGTCTGAATTAGGCTTCTTCGTTAATTTCTTGGGCGTTTTATTCCGAGCTGTGTCAAAAAATTTCGTCAACACTCCCGGCGCAATCGCAAAGTTCAAGTTTTGCCCGTCAGTCCGTAACATCGTGGGCATTCCGACAACTTCACCCCGTAAATTAATCAATGCACCGCCGCTTGAGCCAGGAGAAATTGGAGCAGTGAACTGAACCCAAGTGTTATTTTCCCGAAATGCTGAGACAATCCCATTTGAGACTGTTCCGCTTAAACCTTTAGGATTTCCGATTGCTATTACGGCCTCACCTTGTCGTGGAAGTGTTGCGCTAATCTTCAAGAAATTCACAGGATACGACGAGTTTATCGTTAATAATGCCATGTCTCGCTTTACATCATAATCTTTCACAAGAGCGTTATAACTTTTGCCGTTCGACGGAATTACTGAGATAAATTTTGTGTCGTCGATTACGTGATAATTCGTTAAAATATCCCCCGTTGAGCTCACAAAAAAGCCGCTGCCTGTGCCCGTGTCAGTCTTGACGAGTACGATTGAGGGCATAACCTTTTCGACTAAATCAGCGTAATCCGGAGCAATATTATTCTGAACCGGCAAATCTATTTTCAGGCTCTCAAGCTCACGTAAAATCTTCTCGTAATCCTTCGTTTTATCAGGCTTCATCGTGAAGTAAATAAAGCCAGCTAGACAAATTGACGTTATCGTCGTCATTATCAGCGTGAGTTTCAACAGCAAGTTATTACTTTTCTTCACCGGAGCCGGAGCAGCTTCTTCATTATCGCAATCATCGCCGTATAAATCCTCGTAGGCTTCGAGCAAGTAATCATAAGCCTGTTCAATATTCTCGCGCATTCTCCGGGCTTCTCTGTATTCGGGGCTGTCAGGATTGAAGCGTCTTGTGTCGTAAATTGATATTTTCGTCCTGTAATTCTTCTCTATCTGGTCAATGTATAAGTCTTCAGCGTCCGGAGAAATTCCGAGATATAAGCAGGCTTCTTCGAGTGTCATTAAATTTAATCCCGCCTTTCTTGTTAAAGTAAATTATTATAATTCAGCGTGTGTTATAATCGCAAGAAAATCTACGTGAAAGGAACAATTGACAATGTCCAACAATTTCGAGCATCATTGCCAAGAGCCAAGTAGCCATAATTATACCCAAAATTTACCAGTAAGAATTGCTCACATCATCGGCAAATTACGTAACGGCGGAGTTGAAGCTGTCGTTATGAACTATTACAGGAATATAGATCGTAACAAGATACAATATGACTTTATCATTGACGAAGATTCGGATAATCCCAAATTACAAGACGAAATAAAAAGTTTAGGCGGCAGAATTATCATAATCCCTCCTTACCAAAAACAATTTGCATACCAACGAGCTTTGCACAAAATTTTCACGGAGAACAAATATCCTCTCGTTTACTCGCATATTAACACGTTATCAATATTCCCATTATTCGCGGCATGGCGTGCAGGAATTCCCATCAGAGTTGCTCATAATCATAGCACAGCAGGACGCGGAGAGTTTAAGCGTAACATTCTGAAATATTCATTGCGTCCATTCGCTAAAATTTTCCCGACCGAGTTATGCGCATGTTCACAATTCGCCGGAGAATGGCTGTTCGGGAAAAACTCTGACTTCCTCGTATGGCCGAATGCTATTGACGCGAAAAAATTTGCCTTTGACGAAGCTAAACGTGAAGAAATGCGAAAGAAGCTGAATATTCAGGGTAAATTTGTCGTCGGCCACGCTGGAAGGTTCATGATGCAGAAAAATCATAAGTTCCTGCTTGAGATATTCGCCGAAATTAAGAAGCTCAAGCCTGAAGCCGTGTTATTGCTCGCTGGAGATGGGCCGCTGTTCAACATGTGCCGGGAAAAAGTCAACGAGCTGAATTTGTCTGAGAGCGTAATTTTCGCCGGAAGCGTTCACAACATGAGCGAATATTATAACGCTATGGACATCTTCATTTTCCCAAGTTTATACGAAGGCTTAGGAATGGCGGCTGTCGAAGCTCAAGTGTCAGGCCTCCCCGTAATTTGCTCGGATGAACTCCCTCAAGAAGTGAAAATCTGCGACTGCATAAAATTTCTCTCACTCAATCAATCCCCTCAAGAATGGGCCAATCAAGCAATAAATATCTCGCAAAATCATCACAGACACGACATGAGCACTTACGCCCGCGAACACGGCTTTGATATTCACGTTCAAGCCGCTAAACTTTCAACATGGTATTGTCATCTTCTCGGAATTCCAGACGTTGAAGAAAATATGTCACAGCCAGCAAATCCCCTGAACCGCCAGGACTGATATATTCGGCGATAAATTCACGGTCAAGCTCACGTATTCCATCAAGCCCGGAGTTCTCAGCTAAAATTTTTTCCGCACGCTTCATAACGATTTCAGCCGTCTTCAGGTCATGACGAGAGATTATATTTGTATCCTGAGCATTGGCCATAATGTGAATAAGCGTAAACGCAAGAGCATCATTCAGGCTCAAACCGTCAGCAAGATATTTTCTCAGCGCAGGAAGTCCAACATCACGAACAGCAGGATATCCAGCTTCAGCCTCGCCGCGAATACCCGTAATCCCATGCTCAAGATATACCCGTTCACCTTTCGTCAAAGTTTTCTTGTTACGAACGCCCGCAAAATCCTTCTCGCAAATTCCATGACACATTTCACTTGCAAGCGTCATAACTTTTTCAGCCGTGAGAGTTTCACTTTTTCCCGTCAGAAATCCCGCGCATGAACTCAGCAATCCCAGTGAGAAAATCTCGCCTTTATGCGTGTTAATCCCGTCTGTAGCCGCAAACATTCTCTTTTCAGCTTCAAGGCCAATCTTACGGATTAACGGGAAAACTTGAGCCGGTGAAAAATTCCGAGAGCCTCCGACAAATCCGGCCCGAGCAAACTCCTCAAAGCTCGAACGAAGAGAAGCGGCACTCCTCAAGAACGTGAAAAAATTCATGTCGTGATGAGCACCGCTGTTATTCCTATCGACAAGTCCTGGCTTGGGAGTTACTGACACTTCGATTAACATTGCTTCAAGCGCCAGCGTCCCAAGTTCCTCAGGATTATTCGTCGTCATCGTCGTCTTCGTATTCTTCGTTATCGTCGTCGTCGTTCATGTCCTCAATATCACGGCCCCTAATTCTTGCCCAGAATATGCGAACTCGCCACAAAACTTTATACGCTGCAGGAATTGACAACATCGCGAGCATTCCTCCGGCGATTAAGCCTCCGATTGCGACAACAGCGATAGGACGCTTCATTTCGCTTCCTCGTCCGGTCGAGAGCAAGGGCAGTAACGAGACAACCGACGTAACGACGGCCATTAACAGCGACTTAAATCTCACGTGGCAGGCCTCTTCAACAGCTTCATAAGGATGTTTGCCCTGTAATCTCAGAACTTCAGCGTAATCAACTACGACAATTGCATTATTTACGACCATTCCGACAAGCATAATCATGCCGATTAAAGCGAATATCGAGATATTTACTTCGGAGATTAACATTGCCGGGACAACTCCGATTGATGCCATTGGAACGGTCGCAAGAATTATGACGCTGTACATCCAGCTTTCAAGAATTGCCGCAACGACAAGATACGTTACGACGATTGCGATTACAAGTGTCCTGATTAACTCGATGAAGTTTTCGGCCATATCCTCTTGTTCTCCGCCGAAGTTTATGCTAACTCCCTCAGGAAGCGTCATCTGGTCAACAACTTCACGCATTCTCGCATTGCCTTCACCTGATGTGATATAGCGAACTCGTCCCGTAACAACAACAGCGCGTTCACGTTCAACTCGCCTAATTTCCGTCGGGCCGTCGCTCCATGAAACATTTGCCATCTCATCAAGAGGAACTAAACCGTAACCCGTCATTATCGGGAGTTCGTGAGCATTGAAAATATCGCTTGCTTTTTCTCGCGCAATCCTGGCCTTAATATCATACTCATAGCCGCCTTGTCTGAATTTCCCCGCGTCTCGTCCGATTAAATAGCCTCGTACAATGCTGGCCAAGTCCGAAATGTTCAAGCCCAACGGTGCAAGCCGCCATCTTAATGGGTGAATTTGAAGCTCAGGTTTTCCCATTTCCATCTCAATTTTCAAGTCTCGAATGCCCGGAATTACTCTGCCTCGTGCTCTGATATCCTCAGCAAGATTGTATAAAACGTTCAAGTCAGGCCCCTTAATCTGAATTTCGATCGGGTTCCCAAAGCCTGAACGTGTCGCCGCAATACTTATGTCAACTCCCGGCAAACTCGAAAGATACGGCCTTATCTTGTCGGCTAAATTTTCTGTTGATGGACGTTCGGGGTCATCGGTCATGTACAACGCAACTTGAGCTTCACTGATTGAGTTACTCCGCATTGAGCTTGCTATTGTCGAGACTACGTTTTTGATGTATTTGCGTTCAGGAAGTGAATTAATGTAATCCTCAACGTGATAAACTAAGTCCGCAGTCCTGTAAATCGATGAGTTGTTATCGAGCGTCAATGTAATTCTCACTGTTCCGTCGTCCATTGATGGCGTAAATTGTGTTCCGATGAAGCTGCCGAGTTTCAATGAGCCGTAAGTCGCAAGTATCGTGAATATTACGGTCAATAACGGAAATCTCATAGCAACGTGAAGAATTATGAAGAATAAATCACGGAAGCCGTCAAATATCCAGTTCCACCAACCTGTTAAAATTTTGCCGATTAATGGAAGCTCCGCAGAATCCCCCTTTTGCTTCTTGATACGTGCCGCCAAACACGGAGTTACTGCCATTGTTACCCAGAGTGAAAACGCTGTAGCATAAACGATCGTTACAGCATAAGGCTTCAGGAATTGGCCCGCAATCGTCGACATTAAAGCAACCGGCAGAAACACTCCCAAGTTCGTCAAAACTCCGGCCAATACCGACATTGAGATTTCAACGGTTCCTTCTTCAGCCGCTTCAAACGGTTCATATCCCATGTCGCGAAATCTATAAATATTCTGGATTATCAAGATTGCGTTCATTACGAGAGTTCCCATTGATAAGGCAAGTCCGAGCGTGCTCATGAGATTTAACGTGTAACCGTGAACTTGTAACGGGACGAACGTAGCCGCAAAAGCAACTGGCATTGAGAAAGCGACTATGAAAGTTGCTGAGAACCTGCCCAAGAATAAATAAATTACTAACGCCGTCAAAGCAATTCCGATCGCCGTGTCACGAATGATATTTTTTACCGCGCTTTCAACAAATCCCGTGTCGTCGTAAGTGTATTCGTAATTAAACTCCGGGAAATCTCGCATTGTTCGTGTCATTAAGCGTTTAATCTGTCTTCCTGCTTCAACAACGTCAGCATTTGAACGCGGGCTTATTCTCAACTGGACAACAGGATGACCGTCCGCACGTGCCATACTTCGCTGGTCCTCTTCACCGTCAACAACTTCACCAAGCATTGATAATCTCACGGGTTGACCGTTAGGCGTTGGGATTAATATATCTTCGAGCTGTTCGACCTCGTTAAATTCGCCCATTAATCTTAGAGAGACTTCATCCTGTTTTTGCGTGATATATCCTGACGGTGTAGTCTGATTATTTGCGGCTACGACGTTGCAGACTTGCATATAGCTTATTCCGTAATCGCTCAATGCCGCCGGATCAAGATTAATGTGAATTTCCCGGTCTCGTCCTCCCGTAACGTCAACACGTCCAACTCCTTCAACACGAGCAACAACCGGCTGTATTCTGTCCTCAATCATTTTCTTAGCTGTCTTCTCCGGCATTTCCGAAGTGAACGAGACGATTAAGAAAGGCTGTGCGCTGATGTCAAATTTGCTTGAAACTGGCTCGTCGGCATCATCAGGTAAATCCGGGACTTTCGCTTTAACCTTGTTATTAACGTCAACGAGTGCTAAGTCGGGATTTGTTCCTGCTTCCATTTCGACGGCGACCATTGAGATACCTTCGATTGAGTACGTCGTGATTGACTTCAAATTTTCGAGGTCAGCTAATGCGTCTTCAAGCGGCTTACTGATTAACTGTTCGATTTCGTTCGGGCCTGCTCCTTGATAGACAGTTCGGACAAGCACAAACGGAAGCTCAACATCAGGATAAAGAGTTACGCCGAGAGTGAAATAGCTTGAGATCCCTAATAATATCCATATAACAACAGAACACCCAGTAAAAACTGGGTGCGTGATACAAAACTTTATAAATCCTCGCATGAAAATTTATCCCTCGTTTGAATTACCCTGATTATTTCCGTTATTTCTTCCTGCAATTCCCATGTTCCTGACAATTCCGGCTCCATCGTAAAGTACACGATTTCCACTGGTGATTAATGCGTCTCCCGGCTTAAGTCCTGAAGTTACGATAACTCTTCCCTCGCGTCCTTCTCCTGTCGTAATCGTCGTGAGCTTGGCTTTATTCCCGTCAGCAACGTAGACTGATTGAGTGCTTCCGCGATAAGTTACGACATTTGAGGGAATTACTATGACGTTTGACTGCGTGCTAACTCTGAAGCGGCCTTCAACGTAAGTTCCCGGCAAAATTCTAGTGTTGTCAGGAAGTCCGACGATAACGGGATAAAGTCCTGAACCTGATTGAGCTTCGGGGCTTATGCGCTTAACTCTTCCGGTGTATTTTTCGCCGTCAACATAAATTTCTACAGGAGTTCCGGAATTAATTTTCATTACGTCCTTTTTCGACACCATTAATTCGACTTCCATAGTTGTCGGGTCAACAATTGATAATAATACTGCTCCGGCTTCAGCAATTTCTCCGGGCTCAACGTTACGTGCTGCGACTATACCGTTAATGCTGGCTTTGAGTGTCGTTCGCTGTAATGATGATTGTGTTGACTTCAAAGCTGCTTCGGCCGTCTTAACTCTGGAATATGCCGCGTCAACTTCTGATTTGGAAATTCCGCCCTTCGCGTTCAACTGTTTCAGCCTGTTATAGTTCAATAATGCTTCGTCATACGCCGTTTTTCCCGATTGAACTTGAGCACCTCTTGCCGCAACTTGAAGAGTTATAACAGTCTGACCCGCTTTTACCGGGCTTCCAACGTCAACGTTTACGCTTTTAACAATTTCGCGCTCGTAAGTTGTGATGTTCTGAGTGTGAGCACTTTTTGCTTGACCGTAATAACTCCGCCAAGTTTCCCAGTTCGTTGACGTAACTGTCTGAGTTTCGACGGGATAAACTGTTTCTGTCTGAGTTTCGAGGGAACGTAAATTTTGTTCTGCTTGAGCGAGTTTCATTCTGACCTGAGTACTCACTAGGAAGCCTACACCGACTAATAATAATATCCATAATAATATTCTTATACGTGTAAAAAATTTCAGCATTAAGTTAACCGCCTCCGATATATTATTTTCTTTTGTGAAAGTGCTTTGTGAAATCGCATTATAGCATAGAGAGTTTAATAACATACTGATTTGAAAAATTTATGAACTGTTAATTTTTTATCTAATAATATCTCCTCGTGAACTCACAATCTCATAGCCGATTTTTCCCATTCGATTATTCAAGCAGTCTTTACATTGTGCGCTTTCTTCTCCGGTGCAAATTTTATTATCGTAAAGCTCGTATTTCTTCCGAACTTTCACGGGCGACAAGTTCGGCATCACGACGTTAGCTCCGGCTAAAATTCCCATCTCGCGGCCAATCGGATTAATCGTTCCGAGCGCTGTTGTTGCTGGCAGTAAAACAGGAGGATATATCAATCGTATTATCGACAACAAATAACAAGTAAGCTCAAGAGTTCCGGCCGGATAATCTCGAAACGGAGTATCTTTATGCGGGATAAACGGGCCAATTCCGCACATTTCAGGCTTGAAAGTCTCGATGAATTTTAAGTCCTCAGCAAGATTTTTCGCCGTCTGAAACGGAGAACCAACCATAAAGCCACATCCAACATGATAGCCAAGTTCCCGGAGTTCCTGCAAACATTTCATACGGTTATTAAATGACATTGCCGACGGATGAAGTTTCTCATAATGGGATTTGTCCGCCGTCTCATGTCTGAGTAAATATCTGTCAGCCCCGCAAGCTCTCAAGAACGCATAACTTTCTCGTGAACGTTCGCCGAGTGAAAGAGTTATAGCACAGTCAAAATGCCGCGCCTTAATCTCCCGAATAATCCCCCCTAAAATCTCATCGGTGAAAAAATTATCCTCGCCGCCTTGAAGCACAAAAGTCCGAAAGCCAAGTTCATAGCCCTCATCAGAACACGCAATAATCTCTTCAGGAGTCAACCTGTAACGTTCACATTTAGAATTACTCCGTCGAATGCCGCAATATAGGCAGTCATTTTTGCAGATGTTGCTAATTTCGATTAAGCCCCGAACGTAAATATCTGAGCCGTAAATTTCCCGTCTAGTCTTCACCGCCAATTGACGAAGAAGTTTCGAGCTTTCCTCATTACGCCCGGAGATTAATGCTTCATATTCTTCAAGAGTTAAAGAGTTTGTCGTCGCGAGCTTATGAACTAATTCAATCATCAACGATAAAATATAACACGTTCTATTTTGAGAATGCGATCGTTACACTCACACCGTCAAGATTGCCAATTCTCCCGGACAATGCCGAGACTATATCCTGTGGTGCGTCAAGAGCTATGCTGATAATGTTTATATGCTTAGGCTTGTAAGGTAATCCCATTCTGCCGATTATGTAATCCCTGAACTCGTGCAATGTGGCGTTAAGCGTCTCGATTGAATTTGTGTTCTCGACAATTATACTCATTACTGCAACTCGTGTTTGCATATTTAAAGCACCTCCTGAAATTTATATTTCGCATTCTATGACACGAAATTATAAATGTAAAGTTACACACTTACTGCTAAAATATAAATAAATCACGAAAGGAGGCACATTTAATTATGATTAACCTTAAGAGTTTTGATACGCTCGGACAAAACGGGCTCACTATGATGCAGAACTCACTCAACACAGCAAACGCTGCCAGTACAAAAGTTATGGAGAGCGGCGCGGACCCTATGAGCATAGCTGAAGCCTCAATGGACCTGAGTCAAGCAAAAGTTCAGATGGCTGTCGGGGCTTTCTTAGTCAACGCACAAAATGAACTCATGGAGACCTCGTTACAAATCTTCGGAATTGGCACGAAACATTCGGGATTATATTAGCATGAACATTAATGGCCTGCCTGTAAAGTTTGGGGCGGGCTATATTTTTACACAAAGGGGGCTTTGTCCAGTTGGATCAGACCCAATACGAAAAACTTTCACTCATTAACGGCAGAATACACACTCCATCAGGAACAGCCGCAAATATTACGTTTGAACACGGCCGGATTGTCTCGATTGATGACGAAATGAGCAGCCTTGACGGGAAAATTATTGACCTTCACGGCAGGACTGTTTTACCTGGCTTTTGCAATACTTCGACAAATTTTTTATCATGGGCGGAAAATCAGGAACGCTTGAACTTAAGCAGTGTCCATTCGGTCAAAGAATTTACGGAAGCACTCACAACTTATTCACACGCCACGCCTAAGCCTTTACGTGGATGGTATATTGCCTGCAATCTTCCCGACGACGTAATAATCTCGCGCGATGACATCGATAACGTAATTCCTGAGCTTCCCTGCGCAATCACTGACGCTAAAAATAATCACGTTGTTCTCAACTCTCAGGCTATGAACGAATTTAATATGCCTCAAGACAATGTAGAGCTTGACGAGTTCGCAGGACATTTACCGGCTTTGAGCGAAGAGGACATAATTTATCTGGTTAAGACTTATTCACCGAAGATTAACGCGCTGGGAATTACAGAAATTTGGTCAGACTTTTACGACGACGCTAAAAGATTTTGGGATATATTCTTCAGCGATGCTTATAATCTTTTATCGTTCAGGTTACGCTGCAATTTCGGGTTCGGCGATGTGAACACGCTCAACGAGTTTTTATCGACGGGATTACGAACTGGCGACGGGAAACCATTTTGCAGGTTCGGAGGAATTATTGTAGAGGGAAATCTTGATCAGCAAGAGCAGAAGAACATGATTAACTCGGCTCATCTCTCAGGCTGTCAGATTATCAGCGACAACAATAAATATTGC
>CALGHA010000164.1 GCA_937915835.1 uncultured Fretibacterium sp.
GCGGTTCGGTTAAATTTCTCTTTCAGCCTGACGAAGAAGGAGAAGGAGGAGCTAAGCGTATGATTGATGCCGGAGCACTTGATGACGTTGATGCTGTATTTGGTTGTCATGTTGACCCTTCACTTCCAGCCGGACATGTCGGAATAAAATACGGAAATTTTTACGCGGCATCAGCAACCTTCAAAATCATAATCATCGGCAAGTCATCACACGGAGCAATGCGAGACAAAGGAATTGACAGCATAGAAGTTTGCGCGCATATAATCCCGGAAATTCTCAAGATTAAAGGGGGCGTTGTCAGCGTCGGAATGCTTCATGCAGGTACAGCCAACAACATTTTAGCCGGAAGAGCCGAGTTCGCCGGAATTGTCAGAACTTACGGTGTCGATGAACGCGCTAGAATGTGCCGAGAACTTGCGAAAATTTGTGAGGAAATCTCAGGGAAATTTGGGGCAAAATGTGAATGCATGATTACGGATTCATGTCCGGGAATTATTAACGACAACGACGAATTAACTTCACTTGTCGAGAATACAGCTCGCGAAACTCTCACGAATGAAAAAGTTCACGTAATCGATAAGCCTTTGTTTATCAGTGAGGATTTCGGCTTCTTCATAATGGCTAAAACAGGATGCTTTTATCACATCGGAGCAGGTTCGGAATACCCACTTCACAGCGATAAATTTTTGCCCAAACCCGACGCAATCGTTACAGCTTCAGCGTTACATTCAGCCGTCGTAATGCAATTTAATTCTAAACAGGAGCAATAAAACTTGAACAATATTATCACCGCAAAATTCGGAGGAAGTTCACTAGCAGACGCCTCACAGATAAAGAAAGTCGCCGCAATCATCACGTCAAAGCCCGAACGTAAATACGTCGTAGCTTCCGCACCAGGAAAAAGATTTAGTGACGACATCAAGATTACTGATATGCTTTACACTTGTCATTCGCAATTCATGAGTAAACAGGATTATTCGCAGACGCTCGGGAAAATTCGTGAACGTTACGCGCAAATTATTTCTGAGCTTGGGATTGAGTTTGACATTGACGCGGAAATTTCGGAACTCGAGAAGAATTTAGCTTTTCGGGATTACACAGCGAGCAGAGGGGAATATATCAACTCTAAGATTATCGCAAAATTTCTGAATTGGCCGTTTTTTGACGCGGCAGAAGGAATATTCTTTACGAGTTCAGGACTTCTTGACGAGGCTAAAACTTTCTCGACGCTCGGCGAAAAACTCAAAGCCTTATCATGTGCCGTAATTCCCGGTTTCTATGGCTCAATGCCGGACGGAAGCATAAAGACATTTTCACGCGGAGGTTCTGACGTTACAGGCTCAATCGTCGCTCGTTCGGTTAATGCAAGTTTATACGAGAACTGGACCGACGTATCAGGAATGTTAAGTGCAGACCCAAGAATTGTGAAAAATCCGCGAGTAATCGACTTCATAACTTACACTGAATTACGCGAGCTTTCATACATGGGCGCAAGCGTTTTACATGAAGATGCTGTTTTTCCCGTGAGAAAAGCCGGAATTCCTATCAACATTCGCAACACTAATAAACCCGACGACAACGGAACGATAATTACGGCCTCGCTTCCCAAGAACTTAACGCGAAAATCCGTAACAGGAATTGCAGGACGTAAAGGCTTCAGCTCAATCCGCGTCGAGAAATCCATGATGAATGGCGAAACCGGCTTCGGAGCGAAATTGCTTTACATATTTTCTGATAATGGCATTCCGTTTGAACATTGCCCGACCGGAATTGATACGATTTCTGTCGTCGTGAACTCAGCTTTATTTGACGAAAAACGCGACAAAATTTTACGCGAGATTAAGAATGAGCTTGACCCGGATTTTGTCATAATTGAGAAGAATTTATCAGCTATAGCCGTCGTCGGTGAAGGCATGGTAAGCATGAAAGGTATTGCCGCAAAAATTTTCTCAGCACTCGCAAATGCCGGAATTAACATCAGAATGATAGATCAAGGCTCCGACGAGTTGAATATAATAATAGGCGTTGACGAAGGAGATTATGAACGCTCGATTAATGCGCTTTATACAGCAATGATTGAGAGTTAAGCCGCGAAAAATCTATTATCCTCTCGTTTAAAGCGGGGGGATTTTTTGTTATTATGTTCACTAACTTCTATTATCCAGCAAAAAAGAGATGAATATTAATGAACAATCTTATTGTTTCAAAGTTCGGCGGTTATTCCGTAGCTACAGCAGAAAACATAAAGAAGGCCGCTGAAATCATAAAGTCTAACACTGCAAGGCGTTATATCGTTGTATCAGCACCAGGACGACGTTCACGGGACGATATTAAGGTTACGGATATGCTCTTCATGGCTCATGCTATGTTCTCGAACAAGGAAAAGAGTTATGAGGACTTGTTGAAGAAAGTTGCCGTGCGTTATCAAGAAATTATTGACGGTCTAGGAATAAATTTCGACATTGAGGCTGAAGCGGCTGACTCGATGAAAAGTTTAGTTCTCGGCAAAAACGCAGATTACATTGTAAGTCGCGGCGAATACGTAATCGCTAAAATCTTTGCTGAGTATCTCGGCTGGCCTTTTGTTGACGCTGCTGATTTGATTTTCCTAAAGTCCAACGGAACTCTTGACGAGGAAAAAACGTTCACAGAAGCTGCTGAAGTCTTGAGTAAGTATGAACACGCTGTAATTCCCGGCTTTTACGGCTCAATTGGCGGAATGAATATTAAACTTTTTCCCAGAGGAGGAGCCGACATAACCGGAGCAATCTTAGCACGAGCGCTTAATGCTGACTTCTTGGAGAAATGGTCAGAGACTTCGCAAATTTTCAGCGCAGATCCTTCAATCGTCGAAAATCCGGAGATTATTCGCAACATCACGTATCAAGAATTGCGCGAGCTTACTTACATGGGAATTAACGTAATCGATGAGGACGTAATATTTTTGCTTCAGCATGTGGGAATTCCTCTGTTCATAAAGAATATTCATTATCCTGATGATGTCGGAACTTTCGTGTCTGAAGAACTCCCGGAAGGCACAAAGCGAGAAGTTGCGGCATGTATAGCGGGGCTCCGGCATTACAAGGCTGTAAAAATTGAGAAGTTCGGACTGAATAAGGCTCATGGTATCGGTGAAAAGGTCTGGGGAATTTTCGCGCGGAGAAATATTCCTTGTGAGCATTATATTTCAGGCATATATAATTTCTCGATAATCTTAAAAAATCCAATGTTTGATCTTAAGCGCAACGAAATCTTTGAGGAAATCCGCAATGCAATTAATCCCGAAAATATCAGTGTTGAAAGTGAATTATCATTAATCGCTGTAATCGGCAAAGGAATGGGAACGGTTAAAGGACTTTTTGCGCGTGCTTTTAATGCGATTGCCGGCGTTGACGTAAAAGTAAGAATGATAAATCAAGGTTCCGATGATCTGAATATAATTATCGGTGTTGACGATAAAGATTTTGAGAAGACTGTGAAAGCTCTGTATAATGCTATGATATTGAGTTAATAAAAGGAGAAAAATTTTTACACGATGGCTAATAATTTACTCGGCTATATGTTAATCGAGGGAACAGAAAATCAAATACGAGGCTCAACGTTAATCACAGACGCTAAGGGATTTCCTGAGGATTTCACACGAACCGAACCTTTGAGGCCTGACCAATTAGCGAGGATATTATACGGAAATTCATTCGGGAAATACGCAAAAGAGAGTTTAATTCTTGAGAGCTTACTTGACGCTGTCGAGAAAGAGCCGCAATTATGGATCTGCAATGACAGTGAAATTTTAGCACCTCTTCACGAGAAAAGCCGTATCAAGACCGTATTACTCGAAGAAAGCCCGCATGTTCCATTAGACGCTGCCGGACATATTGAGACTACTGCGGAACCTGGAGTGTTTTTATTGCAGGTTGAGGCTAACGGAGCACCACTCAGGGCCGAATTTCCCGACGGAACTCGCTCAGATGAAGTTGAACAGGTTGCGCTGATTTTAACGGAAGCGGCTGAAACTATGAGTATTCTTGAGCCTTTTACGAGATTGCAGAGAGCTATGAACTTTCTTGCGACTGGAGCGAAATAAATGGGAATTCGAGATTTTCTCGCCAGGACGATAACGGGAAATATAAAAGTTTACACGATTGACGATTTCAGCATGGATAAGCCGGAAGTCGTGAAGCAAAAATCCCGTGTCAAGACCGAGAAGATTAAGCCTGAAATAGATATTATTGTAACGAGAGCACCGAATTTCACACGAAAGATAAAAACTTCGGCTGAGAACGTGAATATTTCTGAGCTTAAAGCCAAGACGAGGAATTACAAGATTAAGCGTTATGTGAAACAAGACGTGAGAATACATAAAGTCTCATTGAGTAAAAAAGTTCGGACATATTCGCCGTTGAAACAAGTTCAAGCATTGCCGCAAGAGCGAAAAAATCTGTTAAAGTATATTAAAAACAGGCCGAAGATTGCAGCCAACGAGATGCTTTTAGCGTGGTACGGGCCAATTGTTGAAGGTGCCGTGATAAAATTAGCTTTGAACAAACAGCGCGGAACTTTGCTAGTCTGGTACAATCCCGGAAGCCGAAAGCTCAAAGCCGGAAGCGTGTATTTAATCCGAAGGCTTGGGCTTGGCGAAAAACCAGAATGGCGCTGGGTGTAAAAAATCTTTTTTCGAGGGAGTAAATTTTTCAAAATGGTCGAGGCTCATAATACAGACCAAAATATCAATATCGGCGAAATCGTTGAATGCACCGTTGAACAGATTATGCCTTATGGTGCGTTTGTCAAAATCACGAAGACCGGACGCAAGGGAATGATACATATTTCTGAACTGTCATACAGCTTTGTGAAAAATATTACTGATGTTCTGAACGTCAATGATAAAATTCAAGCGAAAGTCATTAAGATTGACGAGAAGGGCCGTATAGATCTCTCGCTTAAGCAAACACAAGAACCTCCGGCACAACAGGCCAGACCTCTGAGAAGAGCACCTTTTCGTGAGGGAACTCGTGAGAACTTTCGGCCTCCCAGAGAACCAAGAGAGGGCATGAGGGATTTTCACGAGATGCAGGAGGCTTACAGGGAAGCTAATCCGGAAGAAGCTGACAGTTTCGAGAAGAAGATGAGTGCATTCCTGAAGACCAGCGAGGCGAAGATTACGGACTTGAACACGAGAAATTCAGCGCGTTCGGGCCGAAATACCAGACGCAGAAATAATAACAGCCGGGATTATTAATCTTGAAGCGTAGAGAATTATGCGGGGGGTGTTCAGCATCTCCCGTTTTTGTTGAGCGTGAAATATTATGTAATCATGGAAGAACTCTTGTTCAAGTTTGCAGGCCCTTCGGAAGAAAATTATTCCCAACGAGTTTTTGGCTGAAATGTCCGTATTTAATCAAATTGGCCGGTCAAATTGAGAGTTCCGGCGGAGTTCATGAGCTTGAAGAATACATCATCAATCATAAATTAATTCACGAGTGGCGGAAATATAATCTTCAGCATCAAGCAATCAGGATAAAACTTTCAGGAAAATTCACGAATAAATTTATGTTCAAGTTCAGGCGTAAAAAGTTTCGTGATGTCATGCGGGGCGGTGTCGGCGGAATAAGAGTAAACGAAGGCGTAAACGTGAAATGCTTACACCTTCAGACTGCTTCGTTTATTGCGTTGGGACATCATCCAGCTGGTGAGTGGCTGAAGTCTAAGGGATTATGCGAAGAATGCAGAGAAAATATTTGCGGGGGAAAAATAATAGTATAATGTTCACATGAGATAATACAAAAATTTTTTACAGAAAGAGTTGACAACTAAATTGAATAAGTGTAAAATGTCCTGTCCTGTCCTGTCCTGTCCTGTCCTGTCCTGTCCTGTCCTGTCCTGTCCATATTCTTTTGTCTTAATTTAGTAGCTTCAAAACTGGGTGAGACGTTATGAGCCTCATCCTTCAGAAATTCCGGGTATTGAGAAACATGCTGACCCGGCGGCCAATCCTTACAATCTTCGACGTTACCAAACTCTGCAATCAAAGATGTCCAATGTGCAATATCTGGAAGACTAAATCTGACGACATGACAATTTCACAGATTGAGCACAAGGCTTCTGAGCTTCAGAAATTCGGAATAGGCTACGTTTTTCTTCAGGGCGGAGATCCTTTAGTTCGAAAGGACATCAAAGAAATCATTGATATTTTCCTCAATCACGGCATTCATCCGACGGTCATAACCAACGGAATTTTATTAACCCCAGAAATTGCAGAATTTATCGCCTCGCGTCCGTGTAATCTTGCAATAAGCATTGACTCGCTAATTCCTGAAAGATATAAAGTTTTGCGCGGAGTTGACAGCTTAGAGCGTGTAATTGCAAATATTGACAGCTTCAAGCATCTTCACAGGAAACATAAAGGCAACTGGTCAATCACTACAACTGTTACTAAGATGACGGAACTTGACGACGTAATAAACATAATGAACTTTGCTTCTGAACGCGGCTTTATGTACGCAATCCGGCCGTATATCACTGTGAGCGGAACAGCTGGCAGAAAAGATGAAAATTTGCTTTATGAAGTTGGCGATGTTCTGGAAATTTTTGACTTCATGCTAAAGAAAGCTAGACGAGAAAATTATCTTGCCTCACTAATTTACGAGGAACATATCAAGTATATCAAGGGTGAGCCTATGCCTGAGTGCGACGCCGCAAAATATTCATTCTTGATGAAGGAGACAGGCGAGATTGCTCCGTGTATTGAGTTCCCGAATTTACCCGTTGAGCTTGATAATTTCCGGCAATGTCAGAAGAAATATTGTGAGAAATTCAGGGCTTGTAATGAGAATACTCCGTGCTTTTATAACGACGCAAGAGAGATAGGCTTTTTATGGCGCAAAAAATGGAAAGCTCTAGCGCATATCGGCCTTATCATCTCACAAATGAAAAGATACGGAAACTTTTTCTAGATGTAAGGAGGTGAGAGAGGATGAAATTATTTATCACTGGTGGCTCAGGCTTTCTAGGTTCTGTCTGTATCGAAAAGTTATTGCAGGATGAAAGAGTTGAAAAAATTTACGCATTGACACATAAAACCCCTCAGAACATCATAAATCCCAAGATAGAAATCATTCAAGGCAATGTGAAAAATTTGCATGAAATCACAATTAATGACGAAATAGATAGCTGTATGCTGCTCTCAGGGGCCATTAACGGACGGGCCATTAACGGACGGGCCATTAACGGACGGGCCACACGCAATGTTAATTATGGAGGTACTTTATCAGCAATAAATTTTTGTAAGCGTAATAATATTCCCAGAATTATATTGACGAGTTCAATCAACGTCAGACTGCCAAAAAGAGGAGCTTATGCTCAAAGCAAACTCGATGCAGAAGGACTTGTGAAAAATTCCGGGCTTGAATGGCTAATCTTCAGACCTTCATTAATCTACGGACGTAAATGTAAATTCGGGCTTCATGTCATCGAGAAATCAATTAGAAAACTCGGAATTGTCCCAATCTTTGGTAACGGCGAAAAACTTGAACAGCCCATACACGTTGATGAATGCGCAGAATATGTGAACTATTTTACTTTGAACAGAACGAACAGCCGCATAATTGAGCTTCTTGGCCGCGACGCTATGAGCTACAACGAGCTGTGCAGGACGATCGCAAAATGCATGAACAAGAACGTGAAACTTTTACACCTTCCTATATGGCCGTTTACTTTCACACTGAGAATGATTGAGGCATTGAACATTGGTTTTCCGGTTTCGAGCGAGCAATTTTATCATGTTGATAATGATTTAGCTGGAGACATGAGTGCGATTTATTCTGAAACGGGAATTGCTCAGAAAAGTTTTGTTGAGAATTACAGCAGGGACGGAATATGCGGAGATTAAAGAGTTATCTTGCTTTGCTTCGTGTCAGTCATTACGTCAAGAACTTCATAATTTTTCTCCCGGCAATGCTGACGTTTCAGCTTAGAAATCCTGACGTTTTACTTGTAAATATCAAGGGATTTATGATTTTCTCGTTGACGGCCTCAATAATTTACATTCTTAATGACATTAAAGATCTTGACTCAGACCGAAGGCATCCGTTGAAGAGTTCACGTCCGATTGCTTCGGGGAAAATTTCTGTATGTCAGGCTGTAATCGTCATGATTATTCTTGCTTTGAGCGTGTTAGTCTTATGGTGGAGCGTAAATTTTGCGCTGGAATTTATAGCTTGGCCGGCAGTATATTTCGTTCTCAACGTCATGTACAGCTTTCACCTGAAGAATATTCCCTTGCTTGATGTGTGTATTTTGTCGTCGTGTTATGTAATTCGTTTGCTGTATGGAGCTTCAATCAGTGCGGCACAAATTTCAAACTGGATGTCAGTAACTATGATGTCGGCTTCGTTCTTCATGGGCTTCGGAAAAAGACGCAATGAATTTTTGCAGTACGGGAAATCTATGCGCAAGAGTCTTAACGGATATTCTGAGAAATTCCTTGATAAATCGCTTCAGATAACGTTAACATCATCGATAATATTTTATTCCCTTATGTGTGCTGATAATAACACTGCGGTGATGCAATCTGGAGTAAATTTGCTCTGGACTGTCCCGATTGTAACGGTTATATGCTTGCGTTATTTAATGCTCGTTGAGGATGACAAATGCGATGGGGATCCGACCTCTATAATTCTCAGAGATAAAATTTTGACTTTACTTTGCTTGGGTTATATTTTGAGCGTAGGAATTTTGCTGTATATCCCCCTGTCTTAAAGACAAGAGGATATTCTCAATAGTACCATACTGCCGCGTATTGAGCCTGTTCCTGAGTGAAGCCCTCAACACTTACGAGATGTTCAATGAGCACGTTTCTAGAGAGCTTCATGATGCTGAGATATTCTCTAGCTTTTCTCACAGCCTGTTCGTACCAGTTAGCTCCGCAGTGTTCAACAGTCTGAGCATAAGTAGGTAAAGCAGTTATAATTTAAAATTTACAGTCTGTATATTTCGGGTTTAGTCGTCGAATTTTTTCACAAGAGTTCCAGTTTCGCAAATTTTCGTTCATGCTTGTTTATGCCTGTGCGCTTATGAGAATAAAAATCATACATGTAGTCATCTGGGAAAAATAAATAATGGTGGAGCTGAGGGGCACAGAATTAAACTTATAAATCCATATCGCAACAAACTTTTTTACTTTCTTTTGACTTT
>CALGHA010000165.1 GCA_937915835.1 uncultured Fretibacterium sp.
GTCCGGGATCTACGACTATAGTTTTGCGTTTTTGTCTCGCTAATCTCTGTGCTGCTCCGGGACTTGTCGGAATTGTTATCGTGCTCGGAAGAGTTGTTAAAGCTGGCGATTGCCTTCGTTGAGTATCTATCGTGATTGGCTCAGGCCGCGTCGTCGGAATTTGAACAGCCGGAGTTGCGGGTCTCGTTTGCTGTTCGGAACTGGGAATGCTTACAGTCGGAGTTGATGGCCGTGTGTGATAAGCCGGAGTCGGGGAATTATTCACGGGCTTATTCTCGGCAATCTTTATGCTATTAGGAAATGTGAACGTGAAGACAATTCGGCGCGGACTATCAAGCACAAACTTTTCTGCCTTCGTAATATTTTTCGGAGTAAAGACGACTTCAAGCCCCTTAGAATTTCGCCTAATCTCAGCGTCAACATTTGAATATGGAGCCTCGATACTCTCAAGCCCGGACTTGAACAGCGCGTGTAAAACTCCCTTATTCATGAAAACTTGAGGATCAGCCTTTTCATCGGTCTCAAATATAGCTCGGATTTTCTTGGGAGAACCGTCATGATAACTCCAGCTTATTGACTTAATCACCCCGCTGTAATTCTCGGCCTTCTCCCTCTGGTTTGCACTGGGCTTGAAAGTCTCAATCTTGGGCTGAACTTTTGACGCAGCTTTTACGCCCGATGTCCGAACTTGTGAGATTGCTGGTGTTGTTGTCATGATTGCCGGAGTTTGTGCAACCTCAGGAGTTTTTGACGTAATCACCGGAGCTTGTGAGATTTCAGGCGTTTTCGTCGCAACTTTCGGGGCTTGTGCAATTTTCGGTTCAGGCGTATCAAATTTCCCGAAGTCTGTATCACTTTTCGCCGTCAAGCTAGTTCCGCCGGAGATTTTGTTGAAGCGCAATTTATTATTCTGGCCTGTACCTGCTGAACTCTGGAATAAAGCAATTACGCTCGAAGCCTCAAGCCAAAATTTACCGTTCTGTTCAAAAGGAGCCGACGACAACGCGACTATAGAAATTCCACGCCAGGCCGCCGCAGAATTTACGATTAATCTGATTGTTGACTTCCCGTTCTTGAGCAATAATTCTTCGCCTGAACGAGAAGCCGAAAATCCTAATAATTTCCCTGCGTCCTCCACAGAGATACAATATTCGCCGTTATTATCCGAAGTCTGAACGGAGCCGATATTCTGCGTGCCTCTGTAGAGTACAGCTTCAGCGTAAGCACACGAGCATAAAAATATTAATAATAACGGGAAGATTATCGCGGCGAAAAACAACTTGCGCATAAAATTTACTCGTTATCCTCTAAAATCTGGTCAAGCTCAAATAAATTCTGAACGTCAAGCAGTAATATTAATCTGTCGTCCGAAGGCTTCGCAACCCATAAGACATAACGCCGGTCAATCGATGATGATAATTTCGTCGCCGGCTCTAACTGTGCATCATAAATCGTCAAGACTTCACGCACTGAGTTCACAATCATTCCGAAAGTAACTTCGTTAATCGCGATTACAACAATTCGGGCCTCGTCAGTCAACGGATAACCGTGCATTCCGATTTTCATATGCATGTCGAAAACTGGAACAATCGTGCCCCGAAGGTTGATTACGCCGCGAATATAAGCCGGAGCGTTCGGAACTCGTGTAATGAACGAAGGAACACGGACGATTTCACGGACGAGATTAACGTCAACGCCGAAGTTTTCACGTCCAAGTGTGAAGACTAGGTTAATATGTTCCTCGCCTAATGCTTCAACGTCTAAATCTCTGAAGTCTTGATTGATTTCTTTCTTGTTGGGATCTAATTTCTGGATTTCAGCCAAAAAAATTCTACCTCTTTTGCTGTAAAATTACCCCCCGCAAATATTTCACGGGAGGCACAATAAACATTTCTGATGTGAATTACTCTTCTGTCGCCAATGCAGCAAGCTTGAGTGCGCCCATAATTCCCTGATTTCCGTTCAAGGCCGCCGGCGTAATATAGCTGTTGACGTTGCGAAGTTCTTTCGTGTCAAGATAATTATTGAGATATTCAAGCGTATATTTTCTCACAAGCGGGAACAATTGCGTTTGTTCCATAACTCCACCGCCGAGAATAATTTTTTGCGGGCTGAGAATTAACGTAATCGCCGTGAGTGCTTGAGCAATATATTTTGCCTCAAGGTCCCAGACTTCCGGGATTTCTCGAAGTTCACGGGCTGGTTTGTTCCATCGTTCCTGAATTGCCGGGCCTGCTGCCATTCCCTCAAAACAAGCTCCGTGTGATGGACAATGCCCAGCGTATTCATCGCCTGGAACTCTTGACATGATTATATGCCCTGCTTCCGGATGTAATTGGCCGTGAATAGGATTACCGCCGGAGATTGCTCCCATTCCTACACCTGTACCGATTGTGATATAGACAGCATCAGTGAGACCCTTTGCAGTTCCCCAAGTTGCCTCGCCTAAAAGTGAGCCGTTAACGTCCGTATCAAATCCGATGGGAATATCGCCGAATGCTTCTTTGAACGTATTAACAATCGGGTAATTTCTCCATGCAATTTTCGGCGTGTTGAGAATACTTCCGTAAGTCTTTGAGCCTTCACGAACATCAACAGGCCCAAAGCACGCAATGCCAATAGCTTTAATCCTGTCTTCTTCCGGCAAATTCTCGTCAAGTCTAACCTTGAAATACTCTATAATCTGGGGCATTGTCTCTTCAGGTGTCGTCGTTGGAATTGTTGTCTGGTCCAAGATTTGCCCGTTTTCATTGCCGATAGCACAAACCATCTTCGTGCCGCCAGCTTCTAAAGCTCCATATAACATTATCCGAATAACCTCCCAAAAAATCCCTTCGGCTTCTCCGCTTTCGCTTCAGCTTTAACTTCAGACTGAGGCTCAGGCTTTTTTTCTTCAGGCTTCGGGGATTGAGTTTTGTATTTTGACATATCGGCATTCCTGACATTTCCGCGTAACGGCAAAATGCTCTTGGGATTAACGGAGAGTTCATCAACTCCCATTCTCAGGAATTCTTCCGTCAATGTCGGGTCAGCTCCGAGTTCTCCGCAAATTCCAACCCAAGTATTATGACGGTGGCCAGCTTCGATTGTCTCGCGAATTAACCTTAAGACTGCGGGATGATGAGTATTCGAGAAAGGCTCAAGGCTTGCACTCTGACGGTCAATTGCGCAGGTGTATTGCGTTAAGTCGTTTGTCCCGAGCGAGAAGAAATCGACCTCTTCAGCGAGTTCATCAGCACACAAAGCGGCCGCAGGTGTCTCAATCATTATACCAATCTGGTAATTGCCGACTTTTACGCCCTCAGCTTCAAGTTCAGCCTTGCACTCGTTGAGAATGCCTTTGCACTTCTGGACTTCCCATAAGCTAATAATCATCGGGAACATTATACCAAGATTGCCGTATGCTGAAGCCCTGAGCAATGCGCGCAACTGTCTCTTGAAGAATGCCGGACGAGTTAAGCAAATTCGTACAGCTCTGAAGCCTAATGCTGGGTTTTCTTCTTTTTCCAGGTTCATGTAATCGATGGTCTTATCCGCTCCGATATCGCAAGTTCTGATTATGACCATTCGAGGCGCGAGACCTTCAAGAACTTTTTTATAGGCTGCAAACTGTTCATCTTCGGTCGGGTCAGTCTTGCTGTTGAGATAAACGAACTCCGAACGGAACAATCCGACACCTTCAGCGTCATTCTCGATTACGGCGTTAATGTCCTTCGGGCCGCCAATATTCGCGTAAAGTTTAACATGCTGGCCGTCTTTCGTAACACTCGGCTGACCTTTAAGCTCCTGAAGTTTTGCTTCCTTCTCTTTGTCTTCCTTCTGTTTAGCGCTGAGCTTGTCAATAATCTCTTGATCCGGCTCAATGTAAATGCAGGAGTTATAGCCGTCGAGAATAGCAAATTTCCCGTCCCAATCGTCAGCAACATCATGACACTGGATTAACGTCGGCCAATTCATGCTTCGGGCTAAGATTGCTGTGTGACTGTTCGAGCTTCCTTGACGAGTTACGAGACCGAGCAATAACGACTTATCGAGCTTTACAGTTTCCGACGGGGCTAAATCCTCAGCAACGAGAATTGCCGGTTCAGTTCCCTGTAAATTGGCCGTGTCAGCTCCGAATAATACATCGAGCATTGCGTTCTTGAGATCTATAACGTCCGCACTTCTTGCTTTGAAATATTCATCTTCCATGTTCAAGAACATTGCGGCGGCAGCGTCAAATCCATCACGAACGGCGTATTCTGCTGTATGTCCTTCTGCTATGAGCTCCTTGCATGGGTCAATCAAAGTCTCTTCGTCGTCGAGCATCATAGCGTGAGCCTCGAAAATTCCGGCGGTTTCTTTGTGACCAGCCTTCATTTCCTTGTCGTAAAGTGCGTTTTGCTCTGCTTGAACTTTTTCACGGGCGGCATCGAACCTTGCGATTTCGGCGGCAATGTCGCTCACAAGTTCTTCGTTAATCGTGTAGACGGGAGCTTTATAGACTTTAATTTTGCCTATTGCTATACCGTTTACGATTTTTGTCCCCTTGAAGACTTCCATAATATTAGAAGTTCTCCTTCATGAATTTCTCGAGGGCGGCGCAGCAGGCTTCTTCGTCTTCACCTTCGATACGGACTGTAACTTCATCCCCCTGCTTAATTCCCATTCCCATGAGCTTCATTAACGCTGTAGCTTTTGCGGACTTGTCGCCCTTGATGAAAGTAGCTGTACTCTTGAAGTTCTTTGCCTCTTTGACGAGTAAACCGGCCGGACGTGCGTGAATACCTACTGGATCAGTGATGACATACTTGAATTCTTTCATGGTGCCTTCTACTTCCTTTCGCGTTTAATAATAATTTGCAAGAAAACGTTGTGTTGGTAATTCAGATTATAATACATATTTGCGAATTTCGCGGGAATAAAAATTTTCTGTCAATCAATTTTCACTGTTAATCTCTACAAGTATTACGGGCTGATAAATTACGTTCTTATTCAGCCATGACGATACAGTTATCAATTTATTATCAGGAACTTCATTTATTGGTGCTCCGTCTTCATCATAAAACTCTGCAATCTCATCATCGCTTGAAGGACTTGACGAGTTAGCACGCCAGATTAATTTTGAATTGGCCGGGATGTCATCACTGAGAATAATATCAAAGTCATATTGTCCGCTTTCATCGACAGAGATTATTCCGAGTTCAGAGGCTGTGAGATAAAAAGCTGGTGAAGTTTTCTGATTATTAGTGTCGTTGACGGTTAAAATATTTTCTGACGGCGAATAATTATTTCTCACATTGTCGACTTTAAGTTTTATCGTGAAAGTTTTTGATTTACTGCCTGCTGAATTTGAGACTATAGCTTTAACTTTATAATTTCCTTTTTTGCTCGTTGACGGGATACCTTGTATCAAATTATTCTCGAAGTTGAGGCCGTCTATGTTATTTCCTTTCCATGACAATGACAATTTCAAAGGGTCGTTTGTTTCTCCTCCTGACGCTTGAATTGAGGTTGAATATTCTTCTCCTGTAAAAGCCTCAGGAAGTTTCTTAGTTATGAATTTAGGCTTAACGTTCTTAATTATGAGTGGAAAAGTTTTCGTGAATGAGCCGTAAGAGTTTGAGGCCTTAACAGTTACATTGAAAGTCCCAGTCTGTATCGGAACTCCGGAGATTGAAGCTGTAGTTTTTGAGGCTTGATAGGAAATTTCGAGGCCTTCGGGAAGGCCCGTTGCTGTCCATGATAAAGGAGTTGACATTGAGGCTTTCAACGAGGCTTTATATTTTTTCCTGATAGTTCCATTCTTTAATTTTGATGTTGTTATTCCTAAATCAGCTTTCGAGATTTTCACTGAGAATTTTTGTTCAGCTAAGGTTGTTCCATTAAGATAGGCTGAGACTGTGAATTTGCTTGTACCTGTTTTCGTGGGAGTGCCTGATATTGTGCCGGTATTCTCGTCGAGCTTTAATCCATTAGGAAGGCTCCCTTTTGAAATTTTCCACTTGACACTAATGCTTAAACCCTGAATGCTCAAAGTTGAACTATAAGGCAAGTTGACTTTTCCGTCGGCTAAATTCTGAGTAGTTATTACGTAATTATTTCCGCCGTTGTCGTTGACAGTGAGTGTGAAAGTTTTTGTGTTGCTGTCAGTGATACTCGCGCTGTTGAGAACTCTCACGGTAAAAGTTGACGTTCCAGTTGAAGACGGAATGCCTGAAATTCTGCCTGTTGAAGTGTCGAGAGTTAATCCGTTTGGAAGTTTCCCTGATGTTATTTCCCAAACGAAAGGCCCTGTGCCTGATGTTTTGAGTGTGAAGTCATAGAGTTTCTTTTTAGCCCCATCATCGAGCTTAGTTGTCGTAATTTCTGCGCGTAAGATTGGGTTCAACGAAGATTTATTATTGATTAACGACGAGTAAATATTCCTGAAAGTCTGAACGTTATTACTGAAAATTGCGTTATAAGCTGCGTCAATTTGAGCTTTCTGTGAGGCTGTCAATGCTGGGCTCATCGCTAAATTGTAAAGTTCAACCGGAGCGCGTAAATCTTCAGTTGACCAGTTTGAATTTTCCCATTGATTTTTTCGTGCTTGGACGTATTCGAGCGATGAATAATTTCTGCTTGTTTCGATTTTTCCCTTATCATGTGATAATGACGAGACAGTCGGCTCAATAACGGTGTCTTCGTTGTAATCGTTCCAAGTTCCGAGCTGAATGATATTCGGGTTAGCTCTTAATGCCAGGTCAAAAGTTTGCTTGAAAGTTTCGCCGTTGTCGAATTTGATTATGTCGTAATTGTCGTAATCAGTCCGGCCAATTTCACTGAAGACTGAGCCGTCAAATCCTGGATAAGCTGTAGTGATGAGATATTCATGATTTTCTGTTTTCTGCAAAAATTCCTGAAACTTTTTGTTAATAAACGAAACTCTTTCAGTGCCGGTGTAAATTTTTCTGGGTAAATTTGCATTGGCCGAATCGTTGACGGGCATCCAGTTAAAAGCTCCCTCAATTTTTCCATTAATCCAGGCATCTTGAACCAAGAATAAAGGGAGGGGATTTACTCCGGCTTGAGAGGCAATATTATTCCATTCTTCGACGGAGTTCATGACACCACGAGTTACAAATAGCATGACGACAGGACGATTATTGTATTTAACGTAACCTTTTCGATTGAACCAGTTAGAATTTAGCCATTCGAAACTTCGCTTAATCCTTGCTTTTGCTTCAAAAGTTGATGATGTATTTCTTAACGCAGAAAACTCCTCATAGAATACGAGATAATTCATTCCGACTGGATCAAGGACGTTCTTAATGAAAGCGTCTGAATTTTCGCGTGGATATTCGTAATCACTTCCAGCAACGTCAATAGCTCCGTAAAAATCGAAGATTACCGCGTTAATTCCTGCAATTTTCATTTCTGCGGCGTGATATCTCTGAAGCTCAAAATTTCTGCTGTCGTAAAAATTTATCATTGGGTACTGCCAGCTAGCAATTTGTCCTTGTCCTGTTCCTGAAATTGTTTTATCTGCATGGAAATACGGCACAGTGTCTTCACTTCCGTGTATTCTCCAAGTCCAGTTATATTCGTAATTTTCCGTGAGCCAAGAATCTTTACTGCTGAATTTGGGTTCTCTGTACCAGGCTTGATAATGAGCAGCGAGAATAGGTATTGTGTAACGTCCTGAAAAAGTTATGCCCTCATAATTTACGGTGATTTTGTTGCGTCCTTTAATGTTGATATTACGGTCGTCGTATTTAGTTACCTTGCTCATGTCCTCAACTGTAACAGCGTTTCCGTCTGTATCTAGGCTCCAGTTGTCTTGAAGATTAATCTGTGTTCCTGCTGGAAATCCCTTGATGAGAAAATATTTGTCGCCATTGTTCTCCACAGTGAGATTGAACGATAAGGGAGATGATGAGCCTGTATGTTCGATAAAGAGTGTGTTATTGACGATTTCCCATCTTGTTGTCTGATACTGGGCGGCTTCGGAGAAACTTGACGTGAAAAATAATATACTGAAGACGAAAAATAACAGTAAGAAGATACGGTTATGCTTCATGAAAAATACGCTTCCTTTCTGTGAATAGAGATAAGAGGAAAAATTAAGCAGGTTTTGTTATGATACAAAAAATTAGCACTTGACGCAAAAAAATATGACGTGTAAAATTCATCAAGTTTGAAGGGCCCATAGCTCAAGTGGTCAGAGCCACCGGCTCATAACCGGAAGGTTCCTGGTTCGAGTCCAGGTGGGCCCATTAAAACTTTCAAAATCCTTCAAAACTTTTTTCCGACAATAACCATAAAACCTAGAAATCATAGAAATTCTTTACACTTTTTTACAAAATTTTCGAAAGTCTCAGAAATACCCTATTCGGACGGACGCGGATTAATCCTCGAAGTTCGGCCAAATGGACAAAAGTATTAGGTAATTTGTTTCTGGAAAGACGGGAAGGGAAAACGCAAGCATCCTGAAATGTCGCTAAATGAACGTTCTCAAGCATTTGATAACTCGGTGAACGAAGAAATATTTACTTTCGGGGCAATCGCGCAGGAATGGTTGATTAAACGTATGGCCGACAAAAAAACTTCATATGTCCGACTTGAAGAAAAGCACGAGGAACAATTGAAACAGCGGCACGCGTGAAAGTTGTGATAGGGCAGATATTCAAGTATGCAATTGCAACCGACCGAGCAGAGAATGACCCAACAACAGCATTAGCCGGAGCTTTAGAAAGCCGAACACCAAAGCATATGGCCGCTCTCACTAACCCTTCGGAAATAGCAATGTTAATGCGCAATATAAATTCCTACCCTCACGCTGTAGTCAGGTGTGCATTGAAATTTTCTGCGCTTGTATTCTGCAGGCCCGGTGAAATCCGACATGCTGAATGGACGGAAATAGATTTTGAAGCTTGTGAATGGAGAATACCGGCTGAAAAGATGAAAATGAAAAGAGTTCACATAGTCCCTTTAGCAACGCAGACTATTGAACTTTTAAGGTTTCTTCAAGAATTGACCGGCAGAAGTAAATGGCTATTTCCTTCTGCTCGTATGGATGGTAGGCCGATGAGTGAAAATACCGTCAGAGTTGCCTTGCGCTCAATGGGATATACCAACGATGATATGACAGCTCACGGCTTCAGAGGAATGGCAAGCACAAGATTGAATGAAATGGGCTGGCCTCCTGATGTTATAGAACGCCAGCTTGCAC
>CALGHA010000166.1 GCA_937915835.1 uncultured Fretibacterium sp.
GAGCACATCCATGGTAAGGATGGGGTCTTCGGTTCAAATCCGAAAATCGGCTCCAGTTACGAAAATTACAGCTTTGGAGAATAAAAATTTCTTCGGAGCTTTTATTTTTTTCCCATGTTCACAGCTTCATAATTTATTTTTTCTCGAACACACAACTTCGAACGTAGCTTTTTTTGTCGCGTTCATAGCTTCAAGGAAACAAGATAACTTTCCGACCTCCAACAAAGCTCAATATTCTTTGTTGCCACGTGTTCGCAAATCTCACAAAAATTTTTCACACATGATAAAATTAGCCCACCATGAATAATAAAATCGCTATAATTTTCATAGGCCTATTCGTCGTGCTATGTCTGCTCCTCAGTGTAGGAGTTTGGTTTTCCCTGCATGAACTCCTGGCTTATCGTGAAGAATATGACATGCTCGACTCTGAACGCCATAATTACACCGGAACAATCAACAGGCTTCAGCATAAAAATAAAACTCTCACGGAAATTAACAGCCTCAATATAGCTCATACAGGCACAGCACAAGACACTTTAGCTTTTTATTCTGAGATTAGGCAGTGTGCAGAGAACAACAGCATGAATATCTTATCGATGGCCTCAAATCAAGGCGAAAACGGCGGAGATGGAAATATTTTGACGCTCAAAGTCGAAGGCAATTATTACTCACTCGCAAGAATGATCGCTGACTGGCGTAAAATTCCCTTTGCTTCACGAGTTAACTCGCTCGTCGTACGTCGTGATGCCGCCGCTCCTACGGAATTTGTTGAAGCTGATATCGAAATCGAAGCCAAGCTCACAGAAGAGTAATTCATCATGGACAATATTTCTGCCGGTTTTACTGAGTTCTGGGAAATCTTAACAGGAGTTTTAAGCGATCACAGGTCAACTATAATAAGGCTATCTTGTTTCGTGCTGTTACTTTTTGGAGGAATATACGCAGTTCTTGGCTATTTCAACGCCGAAAAAATTGCAAATACTAATGAACCTCTCGATGAGAATGCTACGTTTGATTTACCTTTTATTCCTCCAAGTGATGAAGGCCTGAACAGAATTGCTGAACTCGCCCAGACCGTAAACACTATGAGACAGGGAAGTGAAGTTCTTGCAAGCTCACTCGGCGGAATGAACAGAAATTTATTCACGATTGACGGTTATAACGAGTTCGGACTTGAGGACTTAAGCGGAACAGGAGTAAGCACAGTCGGAGAAGATAGACAACAGCCGCCTCCTGTTGAGGTCAAAGCGATAATAATTTCCAAGAAGCAAAGAATTGCCGTGATGAATGCCGCAGGTGAACTAGGGCTTATCGTTCGTCGAGGTTCGGAATTGCCGGCCGGAGCAGGAAGAGTTGTAAAAATTACACAGGACGGAGTTACTGTGAGAGTTAACAAGGAGGAAATAAAATACACAATAAATTCTTCAACCGAAAATCCCGCAAAGTAGTATAATACAAATTACCGAAATTTTTCAGGATAAAGGGTGAAGAAGATATGTTCAGGAAATTTCTAGCTGCTTTAATTCTCATACTCGTTGTATCTTCGTGTGCCTCCGTTCAGGCCGCACAAAAGCAGAAGAAATATACCGGTCCACTTCTCACAGATTGCAATATATATCAACTCGGCGGAGATGAATTTATCCTTAAGCTCATCGGTTCAAGACTTCCAGAGCCTGAATTTGACATTGATAACAACTCTATGAATATAATTCTCAATGAGACTAACGCGGCCAATCCCGAAAAAATAAGCTCATCAATTCTTGAGCTAATCGAGACTTACCCTTTGATTTACGGCTTCTTTGTTCTTCCTGTCTCTGAAGATAATATTTACACGACTTATGTACATATTGATACGACTGTTCCGTTGAAAATGCATTCTCAAAGTCGCTCAAGGGACGGTTTCATGATGAGATTTAAGGCTGAACGAGACAGAAATACGCTTTCTTTATCTAACATGACGCCGCCGCCTTCGTTCTCGTCGAATAATAACGCTAATAAACCTTCAGGTAAGTCTTCAAAAATAGTTTTTCCGGAGTCAACGCTTCCTTTCAAATCCGACATAAAAATTACGGTAGCTTTTCGAGACGTGGATCTTCAGGATGTTTTGCGGGCCTTCATGGAATATTTAGGGCGTAACATGGTGCTTGACGCTTCGTTCCCTAAAGACGAGAAAGTTACGATGTCCCTTGTTGATGTTCGTGTCGATGATGTTATAAATTATTTATTGCGAACGTATGATTTGGCTTGCTATGCTTATGGGCCTAATATTACGGCATTCGGAGCTAACGCAAGACTTT
>CALGHA010000167.1 GCA_937915835.1 uncultured Fretibacterium sp.
TGACTTCATAACGTCCCTCGTAATCCCGAAAAAATTTGTGAACGTTCTTGCGTTTTGTGGCGAGTTCATGACCGGGAAGATTAATTTGATGGCTGACGCTGTAAACGTATTCTGATAAGTCGCTATTACCTTCAACAGAAAATTTTCCGGGAAATAATTCACACACAATGCTGCATGCTCGTCGTGTCAAAGTCTCGAATTTTACGCGGGAGTTATGCTCGTGAGCGTCATCAAGAATATTTTGCAGGGCCGATTTGAGATTATCGCTTTCACCGTGAGGGAATAAATACACTCTTTCTTTATCCGAACATTTTTTAGCTCTCAAGGTGTAAAGAAAGTTATCACGTTCGCAGAACATATCGCCGTATTTTCCGGCCAAACAGAACGACGACACGAAGGAATGTTGACAGGAACCTTCGCCGAACTTGAAAGTGTAGCTGTCGATTAATTCCTTCATGTCCAGACTTACAGGCTTAAAATCGAGCATAAAATTTATTTCTCGATGTTCAGAATTTCATCAAAGCCCGTAACCTCAAAAATGTCAAGAATTTCCTGGCTAGCGTTCTTAACCGTCATTTTTCCCTGTTTGTTCATGACCTTCTGAGCCCTGAGCAACACACGAAGTCCGGCCGACGAGATATAAACGAGTTTAGCCATGTCGATAGTTAAGTCGTTTACGTCTTTAAGCCCGTCGCGTAATTCTGCTTCAAGCTGAGGAGCTGTTGTTGTGTCAAGTCTGCCTTCGAGTGCTACGGTTAAAGCTGAGCCGTTTAATTCTTTTGTGATATTCATGAAGAGATTACCTCCGTTAAAAAATTTTGAGTTTATAAGATTATAGCAAGTTGACGTGAATATTACTGTGATATTATAAGCGATAACCAAACGAGAAAAGAGAATTATCATGAGCATAAACGTAAAACGAATAACGGGAATACTTTATCCCAACGATGAATTATTACGCTGGAGCATTGATGAACTCGCAAAAATCTGGGGACAGCCTGAAATTTACAGTGAGCCTGTTGCTTTTGACCGAACGAATTATTACGATGAGATTTCGCCGAATTTGACACGAATATTTTTATGTTTTCCCGGACTTGTGAACGCCTCCGAATTGGCCGACTGGAAACATCAGGCAATCGAGATTGAAGCACGAAGCCGAGAGCCGATTAGAGCCGTGAATATTGATCCGGGATATGTTGACGGAGCAAGATTAATTTTAGCGTCGACGAAGGATCATGCTCACAGAATTTATTTGCGGGACGGGATTTACGCTGAAGTTACGATGAGATATAGATTTAAGAAGTGGCAGAGCTTCGATTACACGTTCCCTGATTTTGCGAGCGGAGTTTACGATAAATTTTTGCTTCAAGTTCGTAGGATGTGGCTTCAGGAGATTAAGAGCGAACGTTAAAAAATTTTCGTCATCAAAATATAACACGTTCTATTTTTAGGAGATTAATAACGCATGAAAAAATTTCTTGTCATAATCATAATAATCTTGTCGCTTAGTTCTGAGGCATTAAGTTTTGAGCTTCCTGATGAAATTTATTTATGGCATTCAATGAGTGAACACGTTGTTGATATTACGCCGACTTCAACCGGAGAAAATTTAGGCCGAGTTGTCTACAGGGATTATTCACAGGGAAAATTTACGCTTCAAGTTATTCTTGCTGAAGGTGTCGGGGCTGGTGAGCTTTATGTTCCCGAGAAAGTTAATGACGTTAAGGGGGTAATGCCGTCCGAAGCTGATTATAAAGTTCTGGAAGTTGCAGGCCGCAAATCAATTCTTGAGAGCCGCTCATTTATGCCTGTTGCATTGGCCGTGAGACTTGATGATAATTCTTCACTGACAATCGAAAGTTTTGCATTGAACGAAGCTGAGATTGTGAAATTTGCTGAGGAGTTTTTATCATCATGGAAAAATACGAAATAGGCTTAATTCCTGGCCCTGTGAAAATTCCCGAAGAAATTCGGCGAGTATGGCTGAATGACTTTGCGAGTTCAGACTTGGAAGACGAATTTTTTGCGTTATATCATGAAAATCAAGTTTTAATCCAGAAACTTTTGCGAACGAAAAATAATGTCGTAATAACTTCCGGCGAGGCAATGTCAATTTTATGGGCATCGTTGAAGTGTACGTTGAAGCCAGGCGAGAAAATTTTAGCTGTCTCGTCAGGATTATTCGGTTCGGGATTTGCTGACATGGCTAGAGCTATCGGGGCTTATGCTGAAACTTGCGAATTTCCTTATGACGAAGTTCCTGAGCCTGAAAAAGTTTACGAACACGCAAAAAAGTTCAGGCCTAAAGTTATTACGGCTGTACATTGTGAGACACCTTCAGGGACATTAACGCCGTGCCTCGCTGAAATTGGGAAAATCGCGCGTGAAGTTGAGGCTTTATTCGTCGTCGATTTCGTCTCGAGCGCTGGAGGTGTTGAACTTGATGTTGACGCGTGCAAAATCGATATTGGCTTATTAGGCAGTCAAAAAGTTCTGTCATTAACTCCCTCAATCTCAATCTCGACAATCTCACCTCATGCATGGCAAATTATTAATGACGTGAATTATTCCGGCTATGAAGCGTTTGCTGACTGGCGCGAGGTTCCGGAGAAAAAGTTTATGCCTTATACTCACGATTGGCACTCAATGAAGGCTCTCAACATCTCACTCGAAAATATCATGAATGAGGGAATTGATGGGGCTTGCGCAAGACACTCTGAAGCCGCGAAGTTATGCCGGGATTTAGGGCGTGAAATCGGGCTTGAGCTTTTTCCGAAGAGTGAAGAGATTTGCTCACCAACGGTTACGGCGTTCTATGTTCCGGAAAAATTTACGTGGGAAAATTTCAACGAGAGATTACGAGCAAGAGGCTTAGCGGTCGGCGGAAATTATGGAAGTTTAGCGGGTAAAGTCTTCAGAATTGGGCATATGGGCTCTCAGGCTGATAGTGACTTAGTTAGAAGAGGAATGAAGATTATCCGTGAAGTTTTAGCATAAAATTCTCAAGTTCGAATTCCTGCGCAAAAAAATTTTTCTTGCTTCTCTGTTTTTGTGAGTGTAGTAATATAATTATCTTGCAAAATTATCTTAGAGGAGCTTAAAATTTTTGATGTGCCATTCCCAGTCCGAAGAAAAAGTTATTGACATCATAAAACAATTAGGCAGAAGCGCAATACTTCTAAAAGTCCATGACGACGGAAAGCCGGAAGCCGTGTTTATTTCTGATGAATATATTAAGATGATGGAAGATACTCCAGAAGAAGCCGCAAGATTTAACGCAACAGGAGATTTCAGCGAAATAATTTATCATGAAGACAGGCCCTTAGTCGATTACATGCTCAAACATCATGAATCTCCGGAAAAAACCAAGAGCATAAAAATTCGAAAGGTTACGGCTAAAAATAATATTATCTGGTGTGAGGCTTATTATGCATTCATAAATATTAACGACACGAATTATACATACATTACATTTTCGGATATTACTTTATTCAAGAATTACGAGGAAAAAATCAGGACAAGTTACGACGCAATCGGCCAAAATTTTTATCATCAGGACAAATTCACTCTGGGAATGTTCCGCGCGGATTTAACACTTGATCATCTCGAGGAAGTCAGGG
>CALGHA010000168.1 GCA_937915835.1 uncultured Fretibacterium sp.
TCATATTTCAAGTACCAGCCGACGACCGAAGCCGCTCCCATGATTAAAAATATTGCGCTCGTACTCCTTATTGTCTCGTAAAGGGATAAACATAATTTTTTCAGCGTCAATTCTCGAGTTACAAAGAAGCCGACAATCACACAATAAAGACATGCAAGCGCGCCCGATTCCGTAGGAGTTACGAAGCCGATAATAATTCCTCCCATTATGATACACGGAGCGATTAATGCCAAAATTGAGCGTCTCAGAATTTCCCATTTAGCTTTACGGATTTCCTGAACGTCAGTGACCGGAACGTTAAACTTTCGCGAGTAATACCAGTTCATGACCATAAACGCCAGGCCTAAAACTAATCCTGGAAAAACTCCTGCCGCGAATAAGCCGCCGATTGAAGTATTCGTGAGTGACGCGTAAATTATCATGAATATAGACGGAGGAATTATCGGGCCAATTAATGAACTTCCTGCTGTGAGACCGGCCGCATAAGATTTTGGGAAGCCCTCTTTTTCCATTGCAGGGATTAATATTGCTCCCAAAGCTGACGCATCAGCCGCAGCACTCCCGTTAACTCCGGCAAATACGACGCTTCCAACGACATTAACATAGCCCAAACCTCCGCGAACTCGACCGACGATTAACCGGCTGAAGTCAATTAACCTGTCAGTCAAGCCCGAACGGTTCATTAATGTCCCAGTGAGAATAAAGAAGGGCATAGCAAGCAACGTGAAACCGTCCATTCCGCCGTAAAACTGTTGAGGAATTACGCGCAACAAGCTCAAGTTTCCGGTTCCGATTAAGCCGAGTAAACTTGTCATTAATAAGGCCGCATACAACGGAACGCCGATTAACATTTGAATGATAAATCCGAAGAATAAAAATATGTCGTACATGTTAATTTTTCCTGCTTAAGAATTTTGCGATTAGGACGGCTAAAAATATTCCCATTCCTATTGGGACGGCCATTAATGGGATTGCTCGGGGAATTCTTAACGCCATAGTTTTCATCGTCCAGCCGCCTTTAACGTTGAGTGCTCCGTAATAAATCAACACGCCAAGAATTACAGCCTCGATTATGAACGCTAAAACTTTGCATAGAGCCTGAAACTTCGGGGGCAAAACTTTCACGAGAAAATCAAGCGACATGTTATCGCCCTCATAAAAAGCCGCTGAAGCTCCGATTAACACGCACCAGACGAGGGAAATTCTCGCGAGTTCCTCAGTCCAGACGAAGGAGCTTGAGCCGAATTGACGAGAAAACACGCCGAGCAGAATATCGACAATGTTAATCACGAGAAAAACACAGGCGATTATTCCGCTCGTGAGCGCGAGAAATTTACTTAGCTTCTGCATTTGCCCTCTCAGCATCGCGTAAAGCTGTCTCTAACCATTGGCCGTCTTCAATACGTTTCTTCAGCCATTCAACATATCCGGGCTGGCCAATTTCGCGGAACTCGTTCATCTCGTCAGGGTTCGGGGCGTAAACGTTCATTCCTTTTTGGCGGCATTCTTCGACTTGTTCGCTGTCCTGAGCCTCAATTCGCGTGCGGGTTAAGGCGTTGGCTTCTCGTCCGGCTTCGATTAATGCGGCTCTTTCTTCATCGCTTAAGCTGTCGTATAAATCTCCGTTGATGATTAAGAACTGGTCGCTGTACTGAATATTCGCGAGCGTCATAAACTTTTGAACTTCCGGAAGGCTTCCAAGCAAGATGTAAAATGCCGGGTTCATTTGTCCGTCAACAACTCCGGTTTTCAGAGCCATGTATAATTCTCCCCATGAAATAGGGATCCCGCTTGCTCCGAACGCGTTAAAAATGGCGATTTGTCCCTCGTCCATTCCGCGAAATTTGAGACCTGCAAAATCTTTCGGGCTGTGAATTTCCCGTTTCGAGTTCGTGAAAGCTAAGAAGCCTCCTTCTTCAACGACTTCAAGCATAACACAGCCGGTGCGTTCTCTGAACAGAGCTTTTAACTTTGTCATGTATTCGCTGGTGTCAAAGAAGATGTGAGCTGCTTCGTAAGAATTGAACATGAAGGGGATTGCTGAAGCGTAAAGTTCGGGTAAAACTGTTCCGAGCGCATTAAACGATGAAATATCGGCTAAAGGTTGATTGAGGCCGTCGCGAGTGATTAATTCAAGTCGCTGTTCCTCTGAACCTAACTGCTCGTCAGGGTAAATCTCGAATTTGACTGCTCCATCAGTTTTTGCCGTAACTCGTTCAGTAAATTCCTTGACGAAGTAATGCTGAATGTTGCTCTCGTAATTGGCCGGACCTTGATGGGAAATTTTGATTACGGTCTCAGCGAATGAAGGGGCAGCAAAAAATATCAGCAGTAAAATAGAACATGTTATATTTTTTCGTTGCATTGAAATAACCTCCTGTGAATAATAAATTGTCGGAAAATTATATCAAGAAAGCGTTGCCAATGAGGGAAATATGTAAATCAATCAAGCAAAAAATTCTTCGCTCATTCTCTCACTTACCCGTAAAAAATCAGCTATAATCTTCACATTCACATAAAAGCAGGAGGAATGAAATTTTGCAGCAATTATACGCAACCTGGCGAATGTCATATATCGAAGCTCCCAAACATGAAGGCTGTATATTCTGTGATTTCCCGGCCGAGCATAAGGACGATGAGCATTTTATTGTGCATCGAGGCGAGACTTGCTTTGTCATCATGAATTTATATCCTTACAATCCCGGTCATATGATGATAATTCCGTTTAGACACACGAACGTTTACGAGACTTTGACGGAACAAGAAGTGTTAGAGCTTCATTCACTCACAGCGAAAGCCGTTAAAGTCCTCAAGAAAGTTATGCGTCCGGACGGCTTCAACATGGGAATTAATCTCGGTCAAACAGCAGGAGCCGGAGTTGCCGGACATCTACATAGGCATATTGTCCCAAGATGGAACGGAGATAATAATTTTATGCCGGTCTTGAGTGAGACAAGGGTTTTATCGGACGCAATCGCTAATTCATGGCGGAAGATTAAAGACGCTTGGGATGAATGCAAATTATCTTGAGCCGGAAAAATCCGTAACTTACGAGGAGAAAATTAAACGCTCGGTATTCATCGCTGACGTTGCAATCTGTCATGACGAGGAAGAGGCAAAATCTTTTCTCGCGCGCATAATCTCACAGCACAGGGACGCAACTCACAACTGCCGGGCGTATCTTCTGAGTTCCGGAGCTGAATACTTTTCTGATGATGGCGAACCTTCCGGAACAGCAGGCAGGCCAATTTTGAACGCGATTAAACACAGCGGGCTTGTTAATGTGATTGTTGTTGTTACGAGATATTACGGAGGCGTGAAGCTTGGTGTTAGGGGATTAATCGATGCTTACGGTGAAACTGCGGCTAAAGCTCTGGAATTGGCCGGAAGCGTCGAGAGAATTTTGACGGGGAAATTTCATGTTGAGCTTGATTATAACGCTGTGAAGACGATTACGCGCCTAATCGAGAATTGCGGAGGATTAAATCTCAGGTGGGATTACGCGGAAAAAGTTAATGTAGCTTGTGAAGTCCCTGTTAATTCCTGTGAAAGTCTTGCGCATGAACTCGACGAACTCAAAGCGAGAAAGATTATTACGAACTGGGAAAAATTATCATGAAACTTACAATGCTGGGAACCGGCAACGCCTTAACGACGGAATATTACAACACTTGCTTTATTCTGAGTGAAAACGACAAAAATTTTCTCGTCGATACCGGCGGAGGAAACGGGATTTTACATCAGCTTAAACATGCGGGCTTTGAGCTTTCGGATATTCACGACATATTCATAACTCATTCACACATAGATCACATTCTCGGCTTAATATGGATAATCCGGATTTCGGCGCAGCTCATGAACAAGAATAATTTTGACGGGGATATCAACATTTACTCGCACGACGAAGTTATTAATCTCGTTGCTGAACTCGTGAGAAAATTATTGCTCCCGTATCAGGCTGACTTTCTCGATAAGCGTATTCATCTTAACATTGTCAACGACGGCGAAACTCGAAATATTATCAATCATGACGTAAAATTCTTCGATATTCATTCAGCCAGGACTAAGCAGTTCGGATTTGTCATGAATTATGACGGGAAAAAATTAACCTGTTGCGGTGATGAACCATGTCATAAGGAATGCGAGAATTTTGTTGAAGCTTCAGACTGGCTAATGCATGAGGCCTTCTGTTTACACTCTCAAGCCGAAATCTTCAGGCCCTACGAAAAGCATCACTCGACAGTTAAGTACGCGAGCGAGTTAGCACAGAGATTAGGCGTGAAGAATTTGTTGCTATATCACACGGAGGATAAAACTCTTTCACGACGACGCGAATTTTACACTGAGGAAGCCCGAAAATATTTTTCCGGTAAAGTTTTCATTCCTGATGATTTAGAGACGTTGACGCTTTGAAGAGTTCAAGAAACTTTTGCGCGGCTTTCGAGAATACTGCAGACTTCTTCCACGCAAGGACAAGTTCAGCTTTAATCTCCGGCCTCAATGGAATAAATTTCAGTCCGGTTTCTTCTGTTGCGTTCACAATGCCTTCAATTGAGATTAGAATTCCCAAGCCCTCACGAACCATTACTGAAGCGTTGTAAGCTAGATTATGAATGCCGATTATGTCGAGTTCATTCATGCTATAGCCGAGCCATTCGGAAAATTCGCCGTGAGATTTTGCCTGATGAGAGAACAATAATTCCCTTCCTCTTAAGTCGTCCGGAGCAATAAATTTTTTCCCTGCAAGTTCATCATCACGCCTGATTATTAATCCCCAGCGGTCAGCGTCAGGAAGATTTATGTATTCGTAATCCTTCAAGTTGACTTTTCCCACGAACAGCCCGAAATCGATTAAACCTTTAGCGAGTTTGTCAGAAATATCCTCAGCGTCTCCGCTAATCATCCTGTAATTAATCTCCGGATAATCCCTTCGCAATTCTCGTAACACTTTGCTGATATGCTTAACTCCTGCGGTCTCACCTGCTCCGATGTAAATTGTCCCGTGAATGTTAGTGCCTGTAAGTTCGGTTAAAGTTTTGTCCTCAAGCTCTAAAATTTCCTGAGCACGTTTTCTCAGCAATCTTCCTTCTTCGGTTAATCTTATCCCGTAATTTTCACGAGTATATAATTTCCGGCCAATTTCCTGCTCAAGCCCGGCAATCTGACGTGATAAAGTCGGCTGTGTAATGTGTAATTTTTCGGCGGCTCTGGTCAAATTTTCCTCGTTGGCAATCTCAAGAAAGTATTTCAACGTTCTAATTTCCATTTTATATATTCACTTCCAGACATAAAAATTTTTCATAACTCGATTAATATTATAGGTATTAGACATTTTACGCTTCAACTGTAATAATTCGCTCATTATTCAATCAAACAGGAGGAATTAATCACATGTTGAGAGCTTTAATAGTCACATTAACGATTTTATGCGTTGCTTCGGCCTCGTTCGCGGCAGATTCGATTGAAGAGTTCACGGACGACACGAGAGTGTTTAATATCGACAAGAATATCACGATAAAGAAAGCTCATTTTCATAACAAGTTCGGGATTGACTTAACGGGAGATTTATATTTACCGGCCAATTTTGACGCTTCCAAGAAGTACGCGGCTCTTGCAGTTGCAGGCCCATTCGGAGCAGTGAAAGAACAAGTTTCAGGCTTATACGCTCAGGAAATGGCAAAATTTGGATATGTCGCGTTAGCTTTTGACCCGTCATTCACTGGAGAAAGCGGAGGAGTTGCTCGTGATGTTGCTGATCCGTCGATTAACACTGAGGATTTCTCGGCGGCTGTAGACTTTTTGAGCGTTCAAGATTTCGTTGACCCTGAGAAAATCGGAATTATCGGCGTATGCGGCTGGGGTGGAATTGGCCTGAATGCGGCGGCGGCTGACACGAGGATTAAAGCGTCTGTGATTTCAACGATGTACGACATGAGCAGAGTATCAGCAAAGGGATATTTTGACGCTTCAGACAGCGAAGAAGCACGCTTCAACACGAAGAAAGCGATTAACGATCAGCGTACGAAGGATTATAAGGCCGGAACTTACGCGAAAGCTGGCGGAGTTGTTGACCCATTGCCGGAAGATGCTCCTCAATTCGTGAAGGATTATTACGCTTATTACAAGACACCGCGCGGCTATCATAAACGTTCGGTGAACTCAAACGAGGGCTGGACGCTTTCATCAATGATTGCGATGTTTAATCTTCCTATGCTTACATTCGTTGAAGAAATTCGCTCGGCTGTCTTAATCGTTCATGGCGAGAATGCTCACTCAAGATACATGGGCGAGGACACTTTCAAACGTCTCAAGGGCGATAACAAAGAGCTTGTAATTGTTCCTGGAGCTTCACACTGCGATTTATACGACAACATGGAGAAAATCCCGTTTGCTAAAATTGTGTCATTCTTCAATGAGTACTTGAAATAATGTAATAACGTAAACGTCAAAAAAGCAGGCCCCGCGATTAAACGAGACCTGCAAAATTTTTTTCCTGAAAAACTATTCTTCGTCCATACCGTCCTGGTAGAACTCGCCGAATAATTCCTTAAGTGAAGGCATATCCTCAGGAATTGGACGTGCTACCCAAGTCGTGTTCATGTAATGCTTGAGTGTGATATTTTCGCTGACAATGTTACCGCCCCAAGTTCCGCAGCCCATTGAGTTAGTCGGAGGCATTCCGTTTGTCGCGCTTCCAGCGTTGCCCCTGTTGTTAGGCTGTCTGATCATGCAACGTGAAACCGGTGCGCACATTCCGAGACGGTGAATATGATCGTCGTCGAACGAGTAAAGCCCGCATGAATGTCCTTTTCCGCCTGACTTGTCGAAGATCTCAAGCATAATGTCAAGTGCAGTCTGGAACTCTCCGCCGTATTTGAACAGTGTCAAGAGGGTTGTTAATTTCTCGGTGCTGAAGAAATGCTGTTTACCGATGCACTTCTTGATGTCCTCAGCTGTCCTAATCGTGAAGCCTTCCTTCTGGCCATTGTTGGGAACAGCGATAAATTTACGGTCTGCCGGGATCTCGAAACCTGCCGCCTTAGCGATCGCCTGAGCTGAGATTGCCACCGTGTCAGGAAGTCTGTGTCCGGTCTCGTCCCACATAACTTTTTTAATCTTCTCGGCTTCTTCCCATGTCGGAATATAAGCTCCCTCTTTCACGAGGCCTTCAACGAAATTATCATAGACATCTTCATGAACGATTAAGTTTCCGTCGCATGAACAGCCTGAACCGAAATCTGCACACTTTGAAATTCTCGTATTCGTCGCCGCTTCGTATGCACGCTCTTTCGTGTTCGCCGTGTTGTCAACGATTACCGTAGAGTTGCCTGCTCCTGAACCGTAAGCCGGAACTCCCGCAGAATACGCCGCTTTAACCATTGGACGGCCGCCGGTTGCGATGATTAAATCTACTCTCTTCATAAGTTCCTGAGTGAGAGTGATGCTCGGCTCCTCGATTACTTGGATAATGTCCGCAGGTGCACCTTCACGAACAAGAACGTCGCGGATAATGTTTACAGTCTTGCAAGTTGTCTTCTTCGCTCTTGGATGTGGTGAGCAGATAAGAACGTCGCGGGCTTTAACGGCATAAATCGCCTGGCCTGCAGGAGTTACGCACGGGTTAGTTGTCGGAACAAGTGTTGCAATTACACCGACCGGCTTAGCATATTTCACAAGGCCCTTCTCCGGAATTTCCTCGATAATGCCGACGCTCTTCTGTCTTAAGCAGTCACGGAGAATTAACTTCAGCTTATTTCTCTTGTTGCGCTTCGTAACTTTGTCGCCGAGTCTGGTTTCATCAACGGCTTCGTCGCAAATTGGCCCCCAAACTTTAAGCGGGTAAATTGCGGCACAGATTGCACGGGCGAGACGGTCAACACGTTCCTGATCGTACGTTGCGATAACTTCTGCTGCTACTCTTGCCTTCGCTACCATTTCCTCAATCATAGCGATTTCTTCGGGTGTTACTTCATGATGTGGCATTTATATTTTTACTCCTCTCAATTTATTTCGTGATATGTGACTTTGCGTGGCTTGGCGGAATGTATTTACCGTTAGCGTCTTTCTTTACGAGTTTTCCTTCGCTGACTAAATCACTCGGTGTGTAAATGTCGTTGATGTTCCAGCAGCCAGGTGTCGGAACGGCGATGTTCTCCATGATTGCTTCGACTAAGAACGGCTTACCGGCTTTGTTGGCTTCAACAGCTTTTGCGAGTGCGGGGCCTAATTCATCGGCTGAGTTCACGCGGATTGAATCAACTCCATAACCCTCTGCAACTTTTGCCCAGTTCGGCGAATATGCTTCTCCGTTAGGCGTGTGGAATTTCGTTCCGTACTGTGTCTTGTAATTCGCGTTCTCAAGTCCTGCGATCGTTCCAAAGGCCATATTGTTCATGACTACCCATGTGCAAGCAATTCCTTCTTCGACTGCTGTAGCCATACATGTCGGGTTAACGCCAAATCCGCCGTCGCCGATTAAAGCAATGCAGATTTTATCAGGAGCAGCCTTTTTGCCGCCGAGAACTGCTGAAGCTCCGAAGCCCATTGTTGCGAGACCTGAAGAGTGATGAACTGTTCCAGGAATTGTGATGTCGAACTGCTGAGCTACTCCGTTCTTGTTCCAGCCTACGTCGGTGAAGATTAACGCGTCCTCAGGAATTGCACCCTTAAGCTCCTTAAGAATTCTCTGCGGTGTCATCGGGAAGCGGCCATCATTCGAGATTGCTACGTTGGAGGCCTTGAAGTCAGCTTTTGCCTTCGCAATCTTCTCTCGTAATCCGGCGCGTTTAATTCCTTCCGGCTTGATGGCTTTTGCGGCTTCGAGGATCTGAGCTAATGCGAGTTTCAAGTCAGCAACGGCTCCAATCTCAACAGGATAATTGCGGCCAATCTCTGACGGGTCAATGTCAATCTGCAAAAATTTCGTCACTGACGGATCAAACGTTACGCCCTGATACCAGCTTGAACTGTCAGCTTCAGCAAAACGTGTTCCGAGCGCTAAAATTACGTCAGCACCGAGCGTGAACTCGTGAGTGTGAGCAAGTCCCCAAAATCCTGTTTGTCCAATCATCAACGGATGCAAATCGCTTACACAGCCCTGACCCATTAACGTACGGGAAATCGGAATATCAAGAAATTCTGCGAGTGCGGCCAATTCTGCGGAAGCCTGAGCAAGTAAAACTCCTCCACCTGCATGAATTACGGGAGCTTTTGCTTCGATTAAACGTTTAGCGATTGCTTTTGCACATGCGGGATCTAATGCCGGCTTGACTGTGATATGACTGTCATTGTAAGTACGTGCAAAGAGGTCTTCCTCAATTTCACGGCTCCAAATGTCCATAGGCATATCGATTAAAACCGGGCCGGGACGTCCTGATTCTGCAAGTCTGAAAGCCTTATCGAGAATGTCGGGCAGAGCTTCAGCGTCATCAACTCTCCAGCAGCGCTTGCAAACTGGCTCAAGCAATCTATACTGTGTTGCATCGCCGTGCATGTTGACTTCCTGATGAGGGTGTTTGCCGTAATAATA
>CALGHA010000169.1 GCA_937915835.1 uncultured Fretibacterium sp.
TTGCGAGTGTTCTTGAGAAGAGTTTAGAGGACGGCGCGGCGGCTAATGCTCCTGCTCCAGTTGAGACACCTGCGGAAGCTCCAGCGGCTGAGTAAAAACTTTTGAAGGTGTAAATATTTTCCCGGTTGAGCGTAAAAACTTGGCCGGGAATTTTTGTTATTTACATTAATCCGAAAGATTTTAAGAATAACGTCCATAAAAATATTGTTATGATTGATAAAATTGTCGTTGTGCAGACTAACTGACCCGCATTGACAACGGCATAAACACAGCCGGAACAATTATCATCCGCAAAAATATTCCCCATAATAACGGCTTCAAATCAGCTTTTGCTTCGGCCATGTCCAACCCAACGCCTAATGAAATAAAGCTAATTGTCGTCGTCGAGTTCGCAATGCTCCTAATTACTGACCAGACAGGAACGGGAATATAAATCTTGAAGCCCTTGAAGACGAACGCGAAGATTGCTCCGATTATCATGGGATTTTTCAGGACAGCGATTAATAACTTGCCGAATTTTGCTTTGCCCGAACGATTAAGCTCGAGAATTATAGCCGAGAAGATGTTTATTGCCGTCCTTCGTGATTAATTAATATTCTTGAAGAGCAAAACGGGCATGAATATCTTGAAGATTACTCGGTCATACTCTTTCATTGCTGGACGGTCGATAATCCCATTAACGCGCACAAAAAAGCCCACGAGCAAATTTACATCCTCGCAACTCCGGACTTTCTTGCCGCTTCAGCCACTGCAAAAGCTACCGCAGGCCCCACTCTCTTGTCAAACGCTGCAGGAATAATGTAATCCGGGCTTAATTCCTTTTCGCTGACTAGTTCGGCCAATGCATGAGACGCAGCAACTTTCATCTCCTCGTTAATGTCTCTGGCTCTAACGTCAAATGCTCCTCTGAAAATTCCCGGAAATGCTAAGACGTTGTTAATCTGGTTGGGATAATCGCTTCGTCCTGTCGAGATAATTTTTGCTCCGGCGGCTTTTGCTTCTTCTGGGAAAATTTCAGGTGTCGGGTTAGCGCATGCGAAAATTATCGGGTCTCGTGCCATCGTTTTAATCATATCTTGCGTCAACATTCCCGGTGCTGAAACTCCGATAAATACGTCAGCATTTTTCACGGCATCAGAGAGTTTTCCCGTAATTCCTTCAGGATTTGTAATCTCGGCCATCTCGTTTTTAATCCAGTTCATACCTTTTTCACGTCCCTTGTAGATTGCTCCGGTTCTGTCACAGAGTGTTAAATTTTTCACGCCCGCAGAGATTAAGAGTTTGGAGATTGCGATTGCCGCCGCTCCCGCACCACTTACGGCAATTTTTATGCCCTCTAAACTTTTTCCGACAACTTTTAGCGCGTTCGTAAGTCCTGCAAGTGTTATTACGGCTGTTCCATGCTGGTCATCGTGGAAAATTGGGATGTCGCACCTCTCCTTCAATTTACGTTCAATCTCAAAGCATCGAGGCGCTGAAATGTCCTCTAAGTTAATGCCTCCGAATGAGCCCGAAATGTTATAAACTGTCTCGACGAAAGCGTCAACGTCCTTAGTCTTCACGCATAAAGGGAACGCGTCAACTCCAGCAAACGACTTAAAGAGTACACATTTTCCTTCCATTACCGGCATTCCTGCTTCCGGACCAATGTCTCCAAGTCCGAGAACTGCGCTTCCATCAGTAACAACAAGACATAAATTATGCCGCCTCGTCAACGTGTAACTTTTATCAATATCCTTCTGAATTTCTAAGCACGGTTGAGCAACTCCAGGCGTGTATGCAAGTGATAAATCTTCTTTGGTTGAGACAGGAACAGTTGAGATGACCTCAATTTTCCCCTGCCATTTTTCATGAAGTCTCAAAGATTCTTTTGCGTAATCCAATTTTTACCCTCCGTAATATTTTATTAATGTCTGTATTCCGTTCTCGTTGAAGCCGTCCTCTTCAAGTTTCTTGTAATGGCTCAGAACTGTAACAAGGACATCAAGATTTAGCGCGTCTTTGTTAGCTTCGTCAATCGCGAGTAACATATCCTTTATGAAATGCTTAATCGCAAATCCCGGCGTAAAATCCCGGTCAAGAATTTTCGGCCCGGCTGTGTCTAATTGCCTTGAGCTTGCTCCTCCAGTTGAAGCAGCACGCAGAAATCTCGGCATGTCAATTCCCTTTGAACGGGCATAAGTCATAGCTTCACATACTCCTGAAATTGTCCCGGCTATCATGATTTGGTTTGCAAGTTTCGTGTGCTGACCCATTCCGGCCTCGCCCATGTAATTAATGTTCGTCCCCATCGCTCGGAATAAAGGCAGACACGCTTTGTAATCCTCCTCGTCGCCTCCTGCCATAATTGAGAGTGTCGCTTTCTTCGCAGCATTCTCACCGCCAGTAACAGGAGCGTCAAGAACGTGAAGCCCCCTTCTTTTGCCCTCATCGTAAATCATTTTTGCTAGTGATGGGCTTGAAGTCGTCATGTCTATAACATAACTTCCTACGGGAGCACTGTCGAGCAATCCTCCTGTAGCAAAATATACTTCCTCTAAATCCTTAGGAATTCCCAGCATAGTAATAGCAACATCACAATTTTTTACGCAATCATTGACCGAATTATGATATTTAGCTCCATTAGCGATTACGTCATAAACTTTCATAATTGAACGTGAATATATATGTACTTCAAAGCCAAGTTTAAGGAGGTTACGAACCATAGGCTTGCCCATTCTTCCGACACCTATAAAAGCAATTTTCTTCATGAATTTAATTTACCTCCGGGATTTTTCTTTGCGATTATAACAGATTGCAAAAGTTCTCAGAAATTATTATTATATGCACATAAATTTACGTAGAAAGGACTTGACAAATTCAAAAATGGCCACCATAATCAAGCAACAAGCCTATTCATGTCTCTATTGCTATAGCTTCTTACAATGGCGTTAATTATATTACCGAACACTTAGAATCAATCCGAACGCAAACAAGACATCCCGACCAAGTAATTATAGCTGATGACTGTTCAACTGATGGCACATTTGAGTTCTGCGAAAAGTTTATTGCTGAACATGAACTTACAGGCTGGACGGTTTATCAAAATCCTCACAATCTAGGAATAAGCGAAAATTTCCGTAATGTCATGCGAAAATGTACAGGAGATTATATTTTTCCATGCGACCAAGACGATAAATGGATGCCCGGCAAGCTCGAAGTTATGACACAAGCTATGAACGACAATCCCCAGATTAATTTGCTGACTTCGAATTATATTGCTGTCATTAACGGTAAAGAGACTAAGCTCCCCTTGAAGCATCTTGACCGCGACGACGGAGAAATTATTCAATTAAAGCTCACAAATTCCGGTCTCTCGAACTTAAGGCCTGGCTGTACGTTTTGTTTCAGGCGTGAACTTCTTGATTGCTTTAACGTTATGGATATTCCGGATTATTGGCATGATGCTTTACTCTGGAAATATGCAATCGTCTCGGATTCGCTCTACATGATTAATAGACAGCTGATTTATTATGTAAGACGCGGAACTTCACAGCTAGCAAATTTATCGCCGTCATACAGAAATATAGACGAGAGAATACGCAATACTCACGAAGCTGAAGATTTATACGGAAAATTCCTTGACGCTTCAGAAGGACTAAAGATTACTCCGGCCAACCAGAAATTTTTGCGGAAATTGACAAATTTTTCACAGCGGCGAAGAAAGATGTTGACGAAACGCAATTTATTCTGGTGTATTATCTTCGTAATGCTGAACCTGAAATATTACCCGACTTTACGAAGCGCATTAGGCGAAATTTATGCGATGATATTTATTCGGTGAAAGCAAATGTTATAATCCCAATAAATATTTTTATCGGAGAATTTAACACGTGAAAACACGCTCAATCATAAAAACTTTAACCCGTAAACTCACTAATAAGACAATTTTTGAACGCGCCGGACTTTCTGCACGAGCATACTTAACTCCTGCTCATAATCACACGCTCGCAATTTTCCCGGACACGACGCAAGCCGCGACTTTCTCACAGGACTTCAGAACGCTTTATCCTGAACAGAATATTTTCATGCTAAACGAGCTGCCTTTGACTTCCGAGATTGAGGGGCTCAGGGCATTATTGCTTGAACGCGGCGAAACTCTCAGACGTTGGAACGAGACTAAAGGAATTTTAGCGGCTTCACCGGGAGCATTAATATCATCGTGTCTAATTGGAGGCTCTGAACTCAAAATTAACCTAACGGAGAAATTTGACATCGACAAAATTAAATCATGGCTGGAACTCTCAGGCTATAAACGTTCAAGTCTCGTGTGGGCACCAGGTCAATACGTTCAGCGCGGATTTATCCTTGACGTTTTCGATCCGGGATATTCTATGCCGTTGAGATTTGAATTTTTTGATGACGAGATTGAACGAATTGGCTCGTTTCATCCTGACACTCAGAAAAGCTCAAGCGAATTAATGAAGCTCGACGAGATAACTTTACACTCAATCACTCAATCGCTCCCGAAATTTCCCGTTGAGTTACTGCCTCATGACACGTTAATAATCCTCAATGAACCGGACAAAATTGAAACTCAAGCCGAAAGTTTTCTCTGGTTATGGCGTGAAATCTTCACTGAGACCGAACCGGCCTATAACGTCGAATTGTGGCCGACAACTTTTAACACGCTCGCAAAGTTCCCAATCATACGAATTACGAGTAATCCCGAGAGAGCCGACGAAGAATTTGCGACCGAAAGCCTACCAGCCTTCAAGGGAAATCCTGAGAGTATTTTATTGACGTGTGCTGAGCTTGAGAAGAACAAGTTCGCAATAAAAGTCTTCACGAATAACCCTGTGTTTCAGAAATTGCCGTATGAAATTCATGATGGCGTTTTGTCAGCAGGCTTCATCGACAAGAACAAGAAGACGGCTTTCATCTCAGAGCGCGAGTTATCGGGAATAAACGCGAATATCTCACTCACTCAGTGGCGAACTCCTAACGAATGGAATGATATTGAGAAGTTAACGCCGGGCCAATTGGTTATTCATGAGGATTACGGCACAGGAATTTTCAGGGGAATTGAGACGATTGACGCTTCGGGAATTCCTATGGACATGCTGGTGATTGAGTTTGCTGACGACCAGAGATTGTTAATCCCGGTAATGCATTCATTCAAGATTACGGGCCTGAATGAACACGAGAGTGAAGCGGCAAAACTTGACAGCCTGAAGGGTAAAGCCTGGAAGAAAAATTATCAGAAGTCTCAAGAGAAAGCACAACAGGAAGCCAAAATCTTAATGGAAATTTTCGCTCATCGTGAACTTGAACGTCGTGAGCCATTCGATGAACCTGGTGAAATGTATAATGACTTCGTGAAAGCATTTCCCTATAATGAGACTGCTGACCAGTTGAAAGCGATTAACGAGATTATGAAGGACTTATCGAGCAAATATCCAATGGACAGGCTTTTAGTCGGAGATGTCGGCTTCGGGAAAACTGAAGTTGCGATGCGCGCGGCGTTTCGTGTCGTGCAATCCGGATTTCAAGTTTGCGTTTTAGTCCCGACGACGATATTAGCTCAACAGCATTACACAACTTTTCAGTCGAGATTGGCAGGATTTCCCATAACTGTCGGGCTTCTCTCACGTTTCATCACGGCTAAACAGGCTAAAGAAGTTCTTAACGCGACGGCTGAAGGCAAGATTGATATATTAATCGGAACTCATAAACTTTTGCAGAAGGGCGTAAAGTTCAATAAGCTGGGACTTCTGATAATTGATGAGGAACACAGGTTCGGAGTTATGCATAAAGAGAGTTTGAAGCTCACTTACGGTTCAGTTGATATTTTGAGCCTCTCAGCTACACCAATTCCACGAACATTAGCGATGTCATTACGCGGCTTGCGAAGTATTTCGGTCTTGTCAACTCCTCCTGAAGATAGATTACCCGTAACAACTTACACAGGCTCATTCAGTCCGTCGACGATTAGACGAGCAATAACTTTTGAGCTGAACAGGGGCGGACAGGTTTATTTTCTGTCGAACAAGATTTCACGTATTCCGGAATATTTTAAGATGTTACAGGCGTTTTTCCCAGAAGCTAATATCATGATGGCTCACGGTCAAATGAAGGAAAAAGAGCTTGAAGCTACAATGTTAAACTTTTACGCGGGCAATATCGACATTCTTTTAGCGACGACAATAATCGAAAGCGGGCTTGACGTTGGACGAGCGAACACGATTATTATTGACAACTCCGAAGAATTAGGACTTGCCCAAATGTACCAGTTAAGGGGCCGAGTTGGACGACGCGGCGAAAAAGCCTTTGCGTATTTCTTTTACCCGAATAAAGCCGTGTTAAATCAGGACACTTTAGACAGGCTTGAAGCGATTGCAACTATGACGGATCTAGGTTCAGGCTACGAGATTGCACGCAGGGACTTAGACATAAGGGGCGGCGGAGAAATCGGCGGAACAACTCAACACGGGAATTTACGCAACAGTAGCTTCAACATTTTTTATCGTATGCTTGAGCAGGAATTGAACAAGTTGCGCGGCATTGAGGACGTGAAAACTATTGAGGTTGTTACGGACAAAGGCAACGGATTTATTCCGGAGAATTATATTCCGCAGGACGACGTGAGGATTACGCTTTATCGCAGATTAATTAACGTTGTCGGACTTGATGAACTCGAAGCTATGAAAAACGAAATGCGCGACAGGTTCGGGAAAATTCCTGCTGAAGTCGAGTATCTCACGGCATTAATCGCTGTTCGTAATTTCGGCGGAAGGTTCGGGATTGAAAGCGTCAACGTCAAAAAAGGCATGGTTAACGTGAAATGTCCTGATAAAGAAAAAGTCAGCGGGATAAAAATTTACTTGAAAGCATTGGGAAGAAATTTAAAATTTATCGCATGATATAATAACTTTCACGAGGGGCCCGTCATAGGAACACGGCCTATCAAACGGGGAAGTCCACCGTGTGGAAATCTGGTGAAAGCCAACAATGGCGAAGAAACACAAAAAATCCAGACGAAAACAGCGGCATAACTTCCTCCGCACGATGAAGTCTTTAGCCGCTGGTCTGTACTGGTTTGCGAGTTTCATCCTCGTTTTACTTAACATCATCACGATGCTCAAGAACTGGTAACAATCGGGTGTTTTAGAGGTTAGTCTTAGTTAGCCTCAATACCTGGAATAGGGTACAACTCCCCTCAAGGTTGTCCCTATTTTACCACACAACTAATTAATTTCTCTCACGTCCGAATAATCGCAATAAATACAGGAATATGTTAATGAAGTCCAGATAAAGCGCTAATGCTCCAAGTACAGCAACTTTTCCCGTTAAATTCTCATCGCGACTGTCAACTCCTGAAGCGATTGCTTTAATCTTGGCCGTGTCGTAAGCTGTTAATCCCAAGAAAATTATTATTCCCAGAATGCTGATGACCAGTTCAGCCGTTGACGAGCCTACGAACATGTTAATGACCATAGCGATAATCAATCCGAAAAGTCCCATTCGCAAGAAACTTCCCATGCCGGTTAAATCGCTCTTCGTGTAAAGTCCGTACAAGCTCATTGCTCCGAACATTCCTGCTGTCGACAAAAACGCCTTATAGACGCTCTCACTCGTATAAACAAGCAAAACGCTTGAAATAGTTAATCCGTTCAGGAGGCTGTAGACGTAAAATAATATTAACGCTGTCGACGCTGATAACTTGTTGATTGCCGCACTGAGATAAATTACTAAGCCGATTTCAGCGATCGCAAGAATTAAGAATGAGTATTGCGAGCCGTATAAAATTGAAAGCATCGTTGAACTCGAAGCCGTGAAATACGCCGTTAATGACGTTAAAATTAATCCGAAAGCCATATACTGATAGACTTTACGGAATAACGAATTAACCGCTTCAACGCTGTCAAGTCCGGCTGAATAAGGCATGTAATTTTCGTAATTTGCCATGATAATAATCTTCCTTTCGTATTTAAAATTGCCGTATATTTTAACACTTTCAAGGCTTGCTATAATATTACGTAAAATTTTTATGGAGGGTGAATAATCTTGCCGCCAAAAAAGAACGACGTTCACGAGATGACTCGGAGCGGTTATGAAAGACTTACCGAAGAATTAACACATTTACGAACTCAAGGACGACAGGAAGTCGCACGTAAACTTGAAGAGGCCCGTGCGTTCGGAGACTTGAGCGAAAACGCAGAATACGCCGCCGCAAAAGAGGAACAGGCTAAACTTGAGGACAGAATTTTAGACCTTGAAGCTACACTGAGCAAAGTTACGGTTATCGACGAAGAAAAACTTGACACTAACAGGGTTGGTGTTGGACTGAGAATAACTCTTGAGGATTTAGACAAGCCGGGAAAAGTTTACACGTATGATTTAGTCGGCTCCGAAGAATTATCAGGAGGAACGAACTCTGCCGGAAGCGTTCAGAAAATTTCTCAGAAAAGCCCAGTCGGCCAAGCAATTACCGGTCATGTCGTCGGTGAAGAAGTTACGGTGAAGATACCGCGAGGATTTAGGAAGCTCAAGATTGCGGCAATCGATAAATGATAATCAGACCTCGAAGACTACGAAAATCTCAAGCAATCCGAAACCTCACGGCTGAAACTCGATTAAACCCGTCAATGCTGATTTATCCCGTGTTCGTTCGTGAGGGGAAAAATATTCTTGAAGACATTCCAGCGATGCCGGGGCAAAAACGCTATAGTCCTGACAAGTTGCCCATAATTCTCGAACGTGCCGCGAAAAACAAAATCGGCGGGATATTATTATTCGGAATTCCTGAGCATAAAGATGAAATTGCTTCAAGTGCTTATGACGACAACGGCGTAATCCAGCAAGCAATAAAAATTTCCAAGCGTGAATTTCCTGAACTCGTCATAATCGGCGACGTTTGCATGTGCGAATATACTTCACATGGACATTGCGGCTTAATCAAAAACGGCGAAGTCGACAATGACACAACACTTGAAGTCCTCGCGAAAATCGCTTTGTCTCAGGCTCAAGCCGGCGCGGATATCGTTGCTCCTTCGGACATGATGGACGGACATACTCAGGCAATACGTTCAAAGCTAGACGCTAATAATCTCACTGACACTTTGATTTGCTCATATGCCGTGAAATATGCAAGCGCGTTTTACGGTCCGTTTCGTGAGGCGGCTGGTTCAGCTCCGGCTTTCGGAGACAGGAAGACTTACCAGATGGATCCGAGAAATTCACGTGAAGCCATAAAAGAAGCAATTCTTGACGTAAACGAAGGCTCAGATATTATCATTGTCAAACCTGGCTTGCCGTATCTTGATGTGTTAAAAACTGTGAAAGAGAATGTGAATGTTCCTGTTGCGTCGTATTCAGTCAGTGGAGAATACTCAATGATGAAAGCAGCTAGTCTCAACGGCTGGCTTGACGAGAAAAAAGTCATGAGTGAAGCCGCAATCTCAATGACACGTGCCGGAGCAGATATTCTTATCACATATTATGCTTTGGAATTGGCTGAGTTTATGCTTAACGGAGAATTATAACGCAAAAAAATACCCCCCTGTTGAAATTTTGCAGAGGGGATTTGTTTTCTCATTTACAGGTTGAAAAGGCTCATTATCGACTGAGAGTTTTGATTTGCCTGTGCAAGCATTGAGCTTCCTGTGTTGTTGAGGATTTGAAGTTTCACGAACTCGATCGCTTCTTTCGACATATCAGCGTCCTTAATCCTGCTCTCGGACTCCTGAAGATGAAGACTTGTTTGTCTCAAACTGTTAGTGTTGTACTCAAGCTCGTTCTGATATGAGCCGATTTTCGAGCGTTGAGAGTTTACCTTATAAAGAGCCGCGTCAATCATAGCAATAGAATCTGAAGCGTTCTGTCTGGTTGAAACGTCAACGCCGTTAATTCCGAGCGCGCTTGTTCTCATGTCGCCGATGTTTATGAAAATGTCTTCTCCTGTGTTCTGACCAATTTGGAACGATGTGCTCCGGTCAAGAATATGAATTGTCGTGTTGTAGCTTTCGCCGTCAGTCTGGAAGATATAATTTTTCGAGTTGTCATTCCAAATAGCTTTTGTGTTAGCCATCGCGTCAAACTCAACGCTGATATTCGGGTGAATTACGCCGTTTAAAGTATTTCCGTCGCTTTCAACGTTAGAGGCGATTAAAATGTTAGAATGAGCATCGTAAATTGAGGCCTTGAAGACGTTATCTTCTGCATCCTGAATTGTCATGAGGCCGAGCGCGTTAATCAGGTCATTGTTATTTGACGTGAACGTTAATTTTCCCGCAGAACCAGCTACAGCACTCCGGATTAACATTGTAGCGTTCGTTGTGTAGCCGACGATTTCAGAGCCGGATTTAGAATAAACCGGAATTTTTTCCATGACTGACTCCGAAGTTCCTTGTGTTCCGTCAGCAATCGTGCAGAAACTTTTCAGATTGTCAACGTAAGCTCGCTGTCCAAGATCATTGGCAATTGCATTATTAATTTTGTCAGCAACATCATACATTGTATCATTCGAGTATAACAGGACTTCAGCAGTTTTTCCGTCGCCCTGAGTTATCGTGATTTTCTGCGGCTCTTCAATCATGAAAATTCCCTCAGGATTATACATCGCGTTAATATCTCTCAATGTTGAAGTCCTTATGCGGGTTGTCGTCAAAGGAAAATTGCCTTCATCCTCATATAAGCCGTTTAGTCCGCGTCCTATGGGGTCAGTGTGTTCATTCTCGGTGTCAATCCAGCCTGACATAGTAATATTTTCATACACGCTGCTCTTGATGAGAATATTTCCGCTGTTGCTGCCTTCTCCGCCTCCGATTGCCGCACTTGAGGGGCCGCCGGTTGCATTGATTGTTCCTCCAGCGATAATTATCGATTTTACGTTCGTGTAATCAGCCCGCGAACCTTCCCCGCTTCCAATTCCGGCCCCATATCTGCTTGTTGCTGTGATATTGCCGGCGTTGATGGCAATATTGACTTCAGCACCGACACCGTCATAATCTACGAAGTATCCTCCGCCGCCTATGCCTGCTCCAGGTCCGTTAGCTGTAGCGTTGATTGTTCCGCCGTTAATCGTAATTTTTCCGACTGAACCCTGCCATTTTGACGGGCCGGATTCTGCTGTATGACATGCCCCGCCGATACCTGCACCGCATCCGGAATCGCAAGTTGCATTTAATACGCCGTCTTCTGAAGCATAACCTGACGCGCTGTTAATCGTTAATTCGCTCGTGGCTCCTGTAGCTTCGATGTTCTGAGTGAGAATGCCCGCAACATCATAGCCGCTTGTTAATGTGTTCGTGCCTGAGAGGAATAAATCAACTTTTGCCCCGCTCATGTCAAACGCTGAAGCATAACGAGTTGCACTCACGTCGATATTTACGTCGGTCAGGAAAATTGAAGCCTTCACGCCTTCATTCACGAGAATTTTATTAGTTGTAGCCGCGTTCGTCCCGACGATGTTATAAGTTCCGTCGCCTGTTATAGTAAGAACTCCGCCTGAGAAATTCCAGCCGTTCCCAGAAGCCGCTCCGGCAGAATCAACGCCGCTTTCAATATTAATTTCGTTCGCTGGTTTTGTGGGAATATTCGTAATCGGATTAACAGGACTTACATCATCTGTGATTACAATATTGCCTTTATACGTAATTTCTTCGGCTGTCGTGATGTTGAATATCGCGCTTTTCTGAACTTGGCCTTGTCCAGGTTTTGAGCGTATCTCAATCCTGTAATTCCCGTTCGTAGCCTTCTTTTGTCCGAAAGAGTCTAATGATGTGATTGCTCCAGTAACTTTTACTTTCGTGTTCGCGTCGTCAGCTGACCAAATCGCCGTTGAGCTTCCATCAAGCAAACGTTTGCCGTTGAATGTCGTATTGCTGGCAACGTTGTTAATATTTTTACGCAATTCGCCGATTTCAAGCTGAATGTAATTTCTGTCCTGAGTTGTGAGAGAGTCATTAGCGGCCTCAACCGTAAGTTCTCGCATTCTCTGCAACATTGAGTTAATCTCGTTTAACGCGCCTTCCGCTGTCTGAAGCATGGAAATTCCGTCCTGTGAATTTCGGATTGCCCGGTCAACTCCTGCAACTTGTGAAGAAATTTTTTCACCGATCGCGTAACCCGAAGCGTCATCAGCCGCACTTGCCGCCCGAAGCCCCGTAGATAAAGCCCGCGTAGTTCTTTCGAGTGCCTTAGTCGTGGCATTATAAGAATTATACGCTAGGTTTACGGTGGTGTTGTTCCCTATCATCATGATAAATTTGTGCCTCCTGCTGAAAAATATAATTCTCCTTTATCAGTTTCGGCGTTAATGTCAAGAGTTTTTACATGCCGAATAATTCTTTTGCTGACTTCATATTTTCCCTGATAGCGACTCCAAACGGGCAGCGTTTTTCA
>CALGHA010000170.1 GCA_937915835.1 uncultured Fretibacterium sp.
TCTTCAGCCTTCGACGCTTCAACTTCAATAGTCTCATTCTTCGTGAACTACCCAAGCCTAACAGAGTGCTACTCTATCGACCATTGTGTGCTGGTTATGTATTTTGATTTGACGTGCTCTTAATTTATATCTCACTCGGTAATGTATATACACCTTTTTTTTATAAAAACATTAAATAAGCTAATCGGTCGATCATGTCTGAGCAAGACAAAAAGAAATTGACACTAACAAAAGTTCTCTCAACCTTTAATAATTAGCCGACTCGATAAAGAGTCTTGATGTGCAAATATTATTCATTCATGTAAAGAATCTATTTTGGGGATTTCACTTATTATTAGTCTATTTGCCTTTTCTGAAATAAAGCGATAATCCCTACGATACCTTGAGTTATATCAGAATGCTATGAACAGCTAGAAATACCTAAAAGGATAATTCATAGCTCACATTCATAATCTCCCTCGCAATTCTTAAAGCCTGCAAGTTTTCCTTAATATCATGAACCCGGAGAATACTCACACGCCCAGATAACAATGCCGTAACCGCTAATGTCCCCGCAAAATTCTCCGGCCCCGTTAACCTCTTCCGTGAATGACCGACTAAAACAGGAAGCCCGAAAACTTTCAAGCTCTCAATATTCTTTATCAGCGCAAAATTTTCATCAACATTTTTCCCGAAACCTAATCCCGGATCTATTATTATTTGCTGAACTCCTGAAAGCCTTAACGTCTCAAGTTTTCCCGCAAAATATTCATTCACGCTTCCTAATGGCTCGTCATCGGTCTTGAAGTGTGAAAGAACGTAAGGAATATTCAACTCGCTTATTACCTCCGGCATTCCTTCAGTGAAAACAAAGCCGCTGATGTCGTTAATAATGTCCGCTCCTTCATTGGCTGAAATCCTCGCAACTTCAGGCTTGTAAGTATCGACGGAAATTATTACATCCGGAAATTCTCGACGCAAAAGTCTTAAGCCAGGCAATAATCTTTCGAGTTCCTCGTTCTCCGTAATTTTCGTTGAACCAGGACGAGTTGATTCTGCTCCAACATCAAGAACAGCAGCACCTTCGGACAAAAACTTTTCGGCTTTGCTCAAAATTTCACTCTCATTAACTCGGCTTCCAGCGTAAAAAGAATCTGGAGTAAGATTGATTATCGCCATTAACTTTGTGTGTTCATTCAAGATTAATTTATGGCCGGTCGGTGAAATTATTTTCCATTCATGAAGATTTATATTATGAAGAACTCGTGATAACTCCTCGCGAAAGTCTTTAATGCCCCATATGTCCATAGCTTTAATTTTTTCTCGCAAACTCCGTAACTGTGAAACCGTCGCCATCAACAAAATATCGCTCGTCTCAGTTTTTCCGTCAATTACATGCTTGGTTACAATCACGTCTCCTCCTCGCGCAAGTAATTCCTGCTTAAGAAATCCTGCCGCCCGATAATCTATATTCTCAGCGTAAAAGTGTAAAACTCTCGATTTCGGAACAAGATAGGCCAATGCTCGCGGATCCGTCTTTATTCTCTCGCAAACTTTTTTCACGTCATTATCATTCTCAATATTCAATGGGTAAATCAAAATTTCTCCACTCCTTAAGCATAATATCATTTCAGCAATCTTAACATTTCTTCATAAAGTTTTCGTAAAATTTTTACGTAAATATTATATCTTGGAAGTCAAAAAAGTTTATCTTGCGTGTAAAGTCTCTAATATAGATTTTAAGTGTGTAATTATTTTTCCGTGATACAATCTGAATACATCAAAATTTATTGAAAGGAGTTTCTTCCCTCATGAGAATATTATTTATCGCGCTGATTATTTTTATCGCCATGCCTTCAGGTTTAGCACTAGCCGTAATCCCCCCGCTTTTGCCTATGGAAGATTTCTTCAAGAACCCAGACACAGCCGCTTTCTCAATCTCACCTGACGGAACACGTTTAGCCTTCGCCAAGCCTTGGGAGCATCGCATGAATGTATATGTCCGGGAAATTGCAACAGGGAACGAAAAGCGCATAACTTCAGCAACTGAACGAGATATAGCCGGATTTTTCTGGAAGGGCAATGATAGAATTGTTTTCGCTCAAGATACTGGCGGAGATGAGAATTTTCACGTATACATTACTGACATAAAAGGTTCAGAAGCTAGAGACTTGACACCGTTTGAGAAAGTTCGTGCTGGAATTCTTGATGACTTAGAGGACGATCCAGTTCACATGTTAATCAACATGAATAGAATTAATCCGGAAGTTTTTGACGTTTACAGGTGCAATATTGACACAGGAGAGCTTGAGCTTATCGCCAAAAATCCTGGAAATATTACCGGTTGGATGACTGACCATGACGGAAAATTGCGCGTTGCTTTCGAGACTGACGGAGTTAACATGAGCTTTCTTTATCGCACGACAGAGGCTGAACCGTTCAGAAAATTACTCACAACGAGTTTTAAGGAAACTTTTTCGCCCGCTTTATTCTCTTATGATAACAAGTTAATGTATGTAGTCTCGAATTTAAGCCGAGATAAGGACGCAATTTATACGTTTGACCCGGAAGAGAACAAGACGCTTGATTTAATCTTTGAGCATCCTGAAGTTGACGTTGGAGGAATTATGCATTCCAAGAAGCGCAAGATTATCACGGGAGTAGCTTACACGACGGAAAAACGGCATTATAAATTTTTTGACGCTGACAGAGAAGAATTACAGAAGTCCATTGAAGAATTTTTCCCGAATTATGAAGTTGCTGTTGTTGACATGGACGATGACGAACGACGAGTGATTGTCCGAACTTACAGCGACAGGACCAGAGGGAATTATTATCTCTATGACAGAAAAGATAATTCGATGTCGAAACTTGCTGAGTTATCCCCTTGGCTCAAAGAGGAACAAATGGCTCCGATGATGCCGATAAAATTCATAGCACGCGACGGCTTGAAGATTAACGGTTATATCACGCTTCCTGTTGGAGTTTCAGCGAGCAATCTTCCTTTAGTCGTAATTCCTCACGGCGGTCCAAGTGCACGCGACGGCTGGGGGTTTGACTCTGAGGCTCAATTTTTAGCGAACAGGGGAATTGCAGTTTTACAGGTGAATTATCGAGGCTCAACCGGTTACGGCAAAGAATTTTGGCAGGCGGGCTTCAAGCAATGGGGATTGAAGATGCAAGATGACGTTACTGACGGAGTATTATGGGCAGTCGAGCAGGGAATTGCGGATAAGTCAAGGCTTGCGATTTACGGAGGAAGTTACGGAGGTTATGCAGCATTGGCCGGAGCCGCGTTCACTCCAGATTTATACGCTTGTGCTGTAAGTTACGTTGGACCGTCGAATATTTTTACATTGCTTGAGAGTATTCCGCCTTATTGGGAGCCGTTTAGAGACATGGAATATGAGATGATTGGGGATCCGTCTAAGGATAAAGAACTGCTTGAAGCTGTCTCGCCCGTGTTTCATGCTGAGAATATAAAAATCCCTTTATTCGTTGCACAGGGAGCTAATGATGTTCGTGTGAATAAGGCCGAATCAGACCAGATTGTTGAAGCTGTCAAGAAGACGGGTAAAGATGTCGTCTACATGGTTAAAGATAACGAGGGGCATGGGTTCCATAATGAGGAGAACAGGTTTGATTTTTACCGTGAACTCGAAGCATTCTTAAAGAAACATTTAGGCTCAAGATAAGATGTGAAGAAAAATTTTCAGCCGGCAGGTCTTGCGATAACGTAAGGCCTGTTTTTTTTCGCGTATAATTCTCATAAATTTTACTCAAAGGATGTTAAATGTGAAGACTAAGAAGAAAATCTTAATGCTCGGCAATGGTTATCCCTCAATTTTTGCTCACAGAAAAGAACTCGTTGAAGCTCTCATTGATGCCGGTCATGAACTCGTTATCTCTTTCCCTGACAGTTTTATGGGAAATGGTGAAGAAGTCTGCGAACAATACGGCTGTAAGTTCGTCGATATTCCCATAAGCCGAAGAAATACGCGCATTCATGAGGATATTATTTTACTCAGGAGATATTACAAGTTAATTCATGATGAGAAGCCTGATGCTGTGTTAGCTTACACGGTTAAATGCGATGTTTACGGGGGAATTGCGGCTGCTTTAAACAAAGTTCCGTTTATGCCGAATATTACGGGTTTAGGCAAGGGCTTAGCTGAGCCTGGAATTATCCAGAAAATTTTGATTGGCTTATACAAAATTGCAATGAAGAGAGCTCATGTTGTATTTTTCCAGAGCGAGCATGATAAAAACTTTTTCGTCCAGCATAAAATAAAATTCCCGCGTTGTATCGTTCTTCCTGGATCTGGCGTAAATCTCACGAAGTATAAGCCTCTTGATTATCCTGACACAAAGCCCGCAATCTTCTTGTTCAACTCGCGAATTATGAGACCTAAGGGGATTGATGAGTTTCTTGAAGCCGCAAAGTTTATCAGGAAAAAATATCCAGATGTAGAGTTTCATGTATGTGGTTACTGCGAGAAATACGGTATGGGAAAAGATAATTACATCAGCATAATTGCGCGAGAAGAAGCACGAGACAATATAATTTATCACAACTTTGTGAACGACATGAACGAGTATTATAAATCCGCAGGCTGTGTTGTCCTTCCGAGTTATCATCCTGAGGGTGTCGCTAATGTCTTGCTTGAAGCGGCGGCGTGTGCGAGGCCGATTATAACGTCTAATCATCCCGGATGCCGTGAGACCATTGACGATGGAGTTACGGGTTTTCTTGTTGAGAAAAAGAATGCTGAAGATTTGATTGCTAAGATTGAGAAATTTTTAGCGTTGACTTACGAACAGCGTAGAGATATGGGACTAAAGGGCCGTGCGAAAGTTGAGAGGGAATTTGACAGGCAGAAAGTCATTGACGCTTACATGAACGAAATCAACTCACTGTAATAATTATAATTGATATGCATAGCTTCCTATGTTAAAATTCGTGCAAATAATTAGATAGGAGGCTATGTATTGAGACTAATAACGTTTGAGGAACATTTTACACATTCATGAATAACGTTGACAAAATCGCGATATTAATAAAGAAATTAAGCCTCGAGATTGATAAACTCTCTAATCCCATTCTTGAGCCTTATGATCTCACTCATTCGCAGTTCAAAGTACTCAAATATTTATTGGTTAATCCCGAAAACTCCGTGCGTCAGGTTGATATTGAGCATTATTTTTCGATGACTAATCCGACAGTAACGGGCCTTGTCAATAATCTTGAGAAGAAGGGAATGCTTGAGCGCAAAGTTAATCCCAATGATAATAGAAGCAAAATTTTATCGCCGACACAAAAAACTATTGACATGAAAGACTTGCTTTATTCTCTGGGTGAGGAGCTTGAAGCAAAATTGACGGACGTATTGAGTTCTGATGAAAAACAGGAGCTTTTGAGGCTTCTGAAGAAATTATTGCATTAAAAGGGGGAATTTTACATGAATATTAACAGGTTAGGGCTTGGCTGTATGGGGATGAACTTACGGCGAAATCCTGAGAGGTCAATTTTAACAATTCATGCGGCTCTTAACTCTGGAATAACTTTCTTCAACACCGGCAATTTCTACCAGAACGGCGAAAGTGAAATGCTTCTTGGTCAGGCCTTAAAGGGAATTTCGCGCGAGAGATTTTTTGTCTCTGTCAAGTTCGGCCTATTGTTTGAGCCTTCAGGAAAACCTTACGGGCTTGACGTTCATCCTCATCACATTAAGGCTCAGTTGACGTATTCGCTTCATCGTCTGGGGCTTGACTACGTAGATTTATATCAGCCTTCACGAATAGACTCGGCAATTCCCGTTGAAGATATTATCGGCGTTCTCGCTGAACTCAAGCAGGAAGGATATATACGAAATATAGGCATGACCGAGATTGACGCTGAAACTCTGAGACGTGCTAATAAAGTTGCTCAAATTCATACGGTCGAGCTTGAATATTCTTTGCTTGACAGGAGCATTGAGCAAGAGATTATCCCGACGGCTGAGGAGTTAGGAATAAAAGTTTTGCTGTTCGGAGTTCAAGGGCATGGACTGTTGAACGATAGAACTCTCGAAGGTAAAGCGTCTGGAGCAATTCATTTATCCGCGCTTTCTCCGGAAAATCTGCCTAAAAATTTGCCGTTAGTCAGAGCCTTGAAGGGTTTTGCAGAAATTAAAGGGGTTTCACTCAGCCAGTTAATGACAGCTTGGGCACTCTCGAAATATCCGGCTTCAATGTGTCTTGTCGGAACAACCAGCCCCGAACACTTGCAACAGAATATTGACGCGTTGAAAGTTGAGCTGACGAGTGAAGATATTAATAAGATTGAGGAGATTGCGACATCTCATAAAGTTTTCGGGAATGAAATGCGATCTCTCACGTTCACAGGCGGAATGCCCGTATATCACGGGTAAACGTATAAATTATTTAGTAGGAGGAATTTTTATCATGAAGAAGTTACTTGCCGCGTTCATTCTTGTCGTTTTGTCGTGTTCAGTAGTTTTCGCTGAGGATATTGCTTTGCCTGAGCCGGAGAAATCAGGAGGAATTCCCGTAGTTGATGCGATTGCGGCTCGTCAGTCTGCCGTTGATTTCGTCGACGAGGATATTACTCTTCAGCAACTCTCAAATTTGCTCTGGGTTGCCGGAGGAATTAACAGGGAAAACGGGAAATTAACTTATGCTACAGCTATGAACAATCAGGACATGATAATTTTCGCGTTCACTCGTGAGAAAGTTTATCGCTACAATCCTGAAAATCACAGCGTTACGGTCATTGCAGAAGGGGATTATCGCAAATTGACAGGAGGACAGCCGTTTGTTGCGAGAGCGGCCGTAGATTTGCTTTACATTCAGGACGCTGGGAAATGGGAAAAATTACCGTTTAAAGCTCCTGCTGAAGAAATACTGAACTGCGGATTTGCTCATGCCGGCTTGTCAATGCAGAATGTTTATCTTTATGCGGCATCGCTCGGCTGGGGAGCACGTACAAGAATGAACTTTGACCACGAAGGATTGACGAAATTGCTCGGTCTTACGGAGAAACATAATTTCACGCTTATGCAGTGTGTAGGACCAAAAATATAGCCATGAAAACTATTATTATTACTGGCGCTAACTCAGGGCTCGGCCGTGCCGTAATATCGCAAAGGGAAATTCAGCCGCTAAAAATATCAGGTCTGAGACGTTGAACGATAACGTTACTGCTATGATGCTTGATCTTGCCTCGCTGGAATCTGTCCGGGAGTTCGCAGGAAAAATTCTTGACACGGTTTTTCAGTCGAATCATTTGGGGCATTTCCTGCTGACGAATTGGCTTCATGCCAACAACTAACCTTCAGGCTGGAGGGACATTAACGCAGGAACAAATCGACTACGTTAAACGGACAATGCCGGAAAGGTGTGGAGATTTAGGAACATCTGCATCGGTTGCGGCGGAATTACTGACCAGTAAGGAATTTTCAGAGGTAAGAAGTCAGGCTAATTCTTTCGGGAATGTTCGATAAATTTCCGACACTAAAAATCATTGCCGGGCACTGGGGCGAAACAATACTTCCGTATTTCAATGTAAGTGCTGACTTCCTGACACTCGAACAGAAAGAACTAATTGCTCACAAGAACGCAGAAAGAATTTTACATATTAAAGGAAAAAATTAATGATAAAGAAATTATTAGCAATCATTGCCGTGATTTTCATACTAACTTTTACAGCTTATGCCACAGAAAATCCCTACACCGTAAAATCAGGCCTATACTTCAGCGAACAGTGGGGCTTGTACATTGCTAATATCATTGAGAATAACGGAAAAATTTCCAATGTCATAATAGACCGTCTCGCTAACGGAAAAAGCAGCAAGGAACTTCACGACAATTACGGAATAAAGCGCGTGAGTTCCATAAATAAAGATTGGTGGGAACAAGTTGCATATTATGAGAGCTGGGTTGTTGAACACGGATTAGAGGCGGTAAAAACTGACGATAAAGGCCATGCGCTAAACACGGATTTGATTTCCGGTGCAACAATCAATGTCGCTGATTTATCCGAAGCAGTTAAGAATGCCCAAGACGGCAAGACCGAAGACGGAGGTTATACCATCAAGACAGGTATGTCGTATAACGATACGTGGGGATTGTACGTAGCAAATGTAATCTTCAAAGACGGAAAAATTTTCAAGATACTGCTTGATTACATCACCAAAGACGGAGAAAATATCAAAGAGAAATACGACAATTACGGAATGAAGCCGCTTAGCTCTATTAATAAAGATTGGTGGGAACAAGCAGCTTATTATGAAGATTGGGTTCTGAAGAATGGCATAGACGCAGTGAAGTATGACGCTGAAGGTAAAGCCGTGAATGTCGATTTGGTTTCTGGCGCAACTATGTTAGTCGACGATATGACTATGGCTGTTCGGGACGCATTGAAGGAGGACGAAGCGACAGTTAAGCAGAGTAGTTTAACTCTAACATATTCCGATCATGAACCTTTAGGGAACATGCGCACGAAATTTCTGAATGATGTATTTTTCCCCGCAATAGAGAAAGAAACATCAGGACGTATAAAAATTAATCCTGTATGGAACGGCGAAATCAGCATAAGCTACGAGAATTTGAACACGGTAAAAGACGGAACACGCGCACAAATTACCGTAATAGTTCCAGAATACAGCATGAAAGAACTTCCATTACATCAGCTCTTTAAAAGTTTTCCGACCGGGCCAATCGGACAAGAACAGGTTAACTTTTTCCGTAATGTCTATCATGAAATCCCCGAACTCGTAAATGAACTCGAAGCGCAGAACATTCACCCGATAATCATTGCCACTGGATACCCTGCTGCATTCTTTAGCTTAAAGCCGTTGAAGTCATTGCGAGACATCAAAGGGCAGAACTGGAGGAGCGCAAGTTTTTGGCACAAAGATTTTCTCGCCAACGCCGGAGCAACTCCCGTAACTATTTCATGGGGGCAAGGAGTATATGACGCTCTCGACAACGGAACACTTGACGGCCTAATCGTGAACATTGACAGCGGATATGACCTCAAAGCACACAAAGCAGCTCCGAACATTCTTGCGTCAAAAAAATTATGGCTCGGACATGAATATATTATCGCAATGAATAAAGACGTTTGGGACAAATTACCCGATGAAGACAAGAAAGCTATAGAACGTGCGGCTGAGAGTTCGTATAAAGTTCTTGGCGGAATTATGGACGAGCGTTTTACGTGGCAGCTTGAAACTCTGAGGAATGACGGCGCAACAGTTAGACTTCTTACTGATGATGAAGTCGCTTACTGGGAAGAGGCTACAAATTACAAGAGCATTCAGGCCAAGTGGGCAGAGGAAAATAATGCGGTCAGCGTTCTTGAAGCAATACGCAAGTGTATGAACGGAGGGACCGGAAATTGAGCAGAGCATATGATTTTCTGAAGGACTGCAATTTCTACTACATTCTTACTGTTGACGGAGATTATCCAGCAGGCAGACCCATAAGCGGCATACTTGAGGCTGACGGAGTAATGTACTTCGGCACACGGACGGATAAGGCATTCTACAGTCAGCTTACACAAAATCCTCACGTTGGGCTTGTTGCGTTCAATAAAGGCAGGTGGCTTCGTTTTTATGCTGATGTTGAGGAAACGCATGACCCATCAATCCGTGAAAAATATCTCATAAGACTTACTGCAGAGCTTAAAAGGTTCGGAAGTTCTGATAATCCACTTCTTGCCGTTTTCGCAATGCACATCGTGAAAGCAGAACTTCACACGGGAGAGAACAGCGAATACATTACAGAGGAGGAAAAATAAATGTCAACTTTAGAAGAATTAATGATATTCAAACCGTCAAAGCAATACAAGCCAGAATGTCCCCAGCTTATCAAGTCCGGAAAAAGCATACTCCCCAAAGGCTGGCAGGTTGAAGAGGGATTTATGCCGCTTCCTTGTGATATTGTCGTCGAGAAGGATGTTCGCGTTGAAATGAGGGACGGCGTATCACTCTGCGTTGATATTTTCAGGCCCGTAACGAGTGATAAAGTTCCTGTGTTAGTCTCATGGAGCCCGTACGGAAAAGATAACGGAACACGTCCAAGCTATAAGAGCCTGTTTAAAGTAATCGGAATTCCCGACAGCAAATTATCAGGACTTCAGAAATTCGAGGGAAGCGATCCGGCTTATTGGTGCGCTCAAGGTTACGCGGTCTGCAATCCCGACACACGAGGCATAACGAAATCCGAAGGAACGATTTACACAATCGGCTCACACGAAGCTAAAGACGGTTATGATTTAATCGAGTGGCTCGCGGTTCAAGACTGGTGCAATGGAAAAGTCGCTTTAAGCGGAACATCTTATCTCGCGTTCTCTCAATGGTTCATTGCGTCAACACAGCCTCCTCATCTAGCAGCAATCAATCCTGAAGAAGGTCTAAGTGATGCTTACAGGGATTTAGTGAGCAGGGGAGGAATTACGGACGTGGGATTTGCGGCACGTATTCAGTTCAGCCAAGCTCACGAAGGAGAACCCGTTCAATGGGAAGATTTAGCCGCTGAAGGTCTGAAATATCCTCTTGCTGATAATGAACTTTGGCAGGACAAAATTGCTAAGCCCGAGAAAATTACGTGTCCTGCTTACGTCGTCGCGAGTTACAGCAATACTCTTCACACAATGGGAACTTTCAGAGCCTGGCGTGCAATTCCGGACGGCAAAAAGTGGCTTCGTATTCATGACGGGCAGGAGTGGCCGGATTTTTATACTCAAGAATATATTGACGACAGGAAGAAATTTTTTGATTTTTATCTCAAGGGAATTAATAACGGTTGGGAAGATACGCCGATTATTCGCTATTCTCTTCATGATTTTGAGGGCGGCAATCTCACGGGAATTCCTGCAAAAACTTTTCCTCCTGAAGGCGTGAAGTATGAGAAATTATATCTTGACGGCCTGACACGAACCCTTACGGCCAATTCTCAGGATAAAGATTTTCCCGTCAAATATAATTCTGAAGGTGTCGTTACTCTTGCGTCATTCATTTACACAGCCAGCAAACGCACGGAGATTATAGGCTACCCGAAAGTTAAATTATGGCTTGAAGCTGAAGGCTATAACGATATGGACGTATATATTTTGCTTTACAAACTCGACAAGTTAGGGAATATGCTTCAGCAGTTCACCGTTCCTAATCATGGGGCAATCAATCACGACTTGACCGAACGGGGCGGAAGTATTTTACGTTATCGAGGAAGCACGGGAAGGCTCAGGGTTTCGATGAGACATCTTGACGAGGAAAAATCTACGCCGGAAATTCCCTATCACAGCTTTGACCGTATCGAGAAGCTCAATGCTGGCGAGATTGTGCCGGTTGAGATTGAGATGTACCCGACGGGATTAATATTATATCCTGGTGAAAGTTTGCGGCTTGTCGTGAGTGCGAGCGATGAAGCGGGTTCAATGATGCCTGGGACTGATCCGATTAAGCCGGATAATAAAGGATTTCACGTAATACATTGCGGAGGAGAATATAAATCATACTTACAACTTCCGTTTAAGCGTTAATAAAATTTATCGTCCAAGTTACGCAATTTATGGCATAATTAACACATCCATAAAAATTTTAACGAAAGAGGGCATATTCTCAATGAAAAAAGTTATGTTGTTACTCTTGTCTTGTCTTATCGTGTTATCGTGCTCATTAATTGCTTCAGCTGAGACTTATGATGTCGTCGGCACGGGCAAAAATGGCGACGTTCATGTCCTTGTTGAAATTGAGGACGGGAAAATTATCAGCGTTCAACTTGGAACACATGAGGAAACTCCGGGAATTTTTGAGCCAGCCGCAGAAAAAGTTCCTCAAGCTATCGTCGATAATCAGTCAGTCAATGTCGACGCTGTCGCAGGAGCTACGATGACTTCTGACGCAATCAAAGAGGCCGTTACGAAAGCTCTCGAATTGGCCGGTCTCAACGTCAGCGATTTCAACAAGTCAATAGCTAAAGCCGGAGAAGGTATCGTGAACGAAGAATCCGCAAAAGTCGTAGTCGTCGGCGGAGGAGCTGCGGGAATGATGGCCGCTATCAAACTTGCGAAAAACGGCGTTGATGTCCTCGTAATCGAGAAGGGCGCAACAATCGGTGTAGCTAACGGTTGGAATTGCGGCGGACCTATGGCCTCGAACACGAGCGTTCAGAAGGCTGAAGGAGTAACTATCACTGATGAGATGTTATTCAATGACTTGACCGAAGACGCATATTTAACGAGTGACAGCAGATTATTACGACGTGTGCTTGCAAGGACCGGCGAGGCTGTGGAGTTGCAAATTGAAACAGGACTTGAAATGTTCTTACGCCCGGACAATTACGGAGCTGGTTATCGTTCTCGTCATGGTTACAAGACAGCAAAAGGAGACCGCCCGGCTTTCATTCAGGACGCTTATCTCAAGGCTGGCGGAAGATTAATGTGCGAGACAACCGGCGAATCTTTAATCATGGAAAATGGCGACGTCGTAGGAATTAGAGCGGGAAAATCCGACGGAAGCAAGCTCAACATTAAGGCTGAAGCTGTCTTGCTCGCAACAGGAGGTTATCTCGGCAACAACAGCATTATCAAAGAACATTGGGGCGATATCGTCGTTAATCCACTTGGCAACACTTTATCAACTGGCGACGGTCTCAGAATGGCACAAGAAGCCGGAGCAATGCAGGAAGAAAGTAGCTTTGCAATGATCTCGAACGAGTTCGGCGGCTCGAATAAAAAGGGCGGCGGCTGGCAGCGTTCAAACGGAGCAATGACCATCGGAATTTACGGCGGACTTCTTGTTGATCCAAACGGTGAACGTTTCTTCAACGAGTATTACATGGCCAATCAGCCTTTATCCGTCGGCGGTGAAGCTGTTCTTCGTGCCGGAAAATTTTACGCTGTTGTGGATCAAGCCTTTGTTGACGCAATCAGCACAGTAGGATTGTTCGAGTACTTGGGAAATCCTGAGGATTGGTACGTCGGCAAAATGACCGCTAAAGGTGTTGTCTTGAAGACTTTGCAGGAAGATTTAGACAAGGCAATAGCTCAAGGTTGGGCTGTTAAGGCTGACACAATCGAGGAATGCGCGAAATTCTTTAACATGAATAAACTTGCAGAGACCGTGAAAAATTATAATTCTTACTGTGAAGCCGGCAAAGATGAAGAATACTTCAAGAACCCGATTTTCTTGAAATCAGTAGCAAAAGCTCCGTTCTATGTCGTTGAGTATGAGCCTTCAGCTTGGGGAACATTAGGAGGCGTTCGTACAGATAGTGAATTAAGAGTTTTACGCAAGGACTTGACACCGATTAAGGGCCTTTATGTCGCTGGAGTTGACGCGGGATCTTTATACTGCCAGCCTTATTATCAGGTTGAAGGAACTGCGGTAGGCTTAGCGTTCGGGTCAGGAATTTACGCGGCTGATGTGATTATGTCGGATTTAGCGAAGTAAGAAAAAGTTAATTCGTGTAAAAATTATCTCTCTTGCTCAGTGCAGGGGAGATTTTTTTATGATGTATGATAAAATTTACTAATTCTTCATTTCATTTTCGTAAAAGCAACAGGAGGCTGAGAAGTTAAATTGTCCCCTAAAGGTGTTCATTATATCGTAGAAGTTTCTGGCTGTGATGACACTATCACTAACGTTCCGAAGTTACAAGATATTCTTGTCGAAGCTGCAAACCGCGCACATGCTCAAGTCTGGTCCGTATCGTTCAACAAATTTCCGCCTAATGGTGTAAGCGGCGTTGTCGTAATAAGCGAGTCGCATTTATCCGTTCATACTTGGCCGGAAGTTAATTACATGGCTCTGGACATTTACACTTGCGGAGCTCACACAGAACCGATGTTAGCCGTTGATTACGTTCTGGAGAAAGTCAGGGCGAGACATATTCACGTTACGGAGATTACTCGCGGGCTTGATGATAATGATGAAACTTTCTATCATTCGTTCATAACTTGGGAAGAAGACAGAATTAACGGGTTGAAGAAATCATGAAGCTCAAAATTTTTCTGACGTTATTAATCCTCGCAATTTCCTCAACAAGTTATGCCGCAAACTTATTCCATACTGATAAATCCGGCGACGAAGTTTTGCAGGCCTTAATTAACGATAAAGCCGATAAGTTCAGCGTTCAGACTTTCAGCGATGACGTTACGGGCTTAACTCTCAGTTACAATTTATATTTGCCGGAGAATTACTCACCTGAGAAAAAATATCCTGTCGTGTTCTTCATAGCTGATGCAAGCTCGGTCGGAAAAGAGCCGGAATTTTCGCTCAAACAGGGTTACGGCGCTTTAGTCTGGACAGAATATGACTGTATCGTGATTAACCCGTTCTATAATGTTACAGTTTTAGACGATCACGGCAGCTTCACTATGAGTGATTACGTTGAAATCACGGGGAGATTTGTCCGCTGGGCAGTGAAGAATTACGCGATTGACGAAAAAAGAGTTTACGCGACCGGCCAATCAATGGGATGTATGACTTTTCTCGTATTAGCTTCGGAATATTCGGATTTGTTCACGGCATGTTTATTCGTGTCAGGTCAATGGGACATTAACACGCTCGGAAAATTGGCCGGACAAAAATTTATCTACGTAACTTCTGCCGGAGATGATAAGGCTTCAACCGGACAAAAAGAAGTGATTGACATGTTCGACGCTGAAAAAGTTTCATGTGTCTGGTATAAGAATATTAACGCGAAAAATCCGGACGCAAAACTTTCCAACGGACAACGGGCTAATTTCATAACTTTCACTAAAGGAACAACTCTTATAGACGAAAACGAAAACGAGAAAAATTATTCTGAGCATATGACTTCGTTTGATTACGCCTATAAAATGCAGGAACTTAGGGAATGGCTTTTAGCTCAGACTAGATAATTATTATGAGGGGAGACTATTAACATGGAAAACTTTTTCGAGAAACTCGCACCGAGCTATACGTTTGAGATTTTCCCGCCGAAAGGAAATAAAAGCACTGAAGGGACATACGGAGTTATTGACAGTCTCGTGAGCTTCAATCCCGACTTAATCAGCGTAACTTACGGAGCGGGCGGCTCAAGCCGGGATAACACGGTCGAGATTGCTTCGGGCATTCAGAATAAATACAAGACTTGCGGAGTTGCTCACTTAACCTGCGTCGGGACAACACGGGACGACATCAAAGCAATTCTTGACGAGCTCAAAGCTAACAACGTGAGAAATATTTTAGCGTTGCGAGGCGACCTGAAAGACAAATCTGACTTGGGAGATTTTCAACATGCCAGCGAGTTAATAAAATTCATAAAAGATAATTACGGCGATGATTTTGACGTATTCGCGGCCTGTTATCCGGAGAAACATCCTGAGGCAAATTCTGTTGAAGAGGACTTAATTCACCTCAAAGAGAAATGTGAACTCGGAGTGAAGGGCTTAATCTCGCAATTATTTTTTGACAATGATATTTTCTGTGCATGGAGAGAACGAGCGCGTGCAATGGGAATTACTCAGCCGATTATCGCAGGAATTATGCCGATAACTTCAGCCGCCCAAATCGAAAAAGTCGTCGAGATGTGTGGAGCGTCCGTGCCTGAAAGAGTGCGAAGATTTGTGAACGCGTATGGTCATCATCAAGGAGCCGTTAAAGAAGCCGGAATTGCATATGCCACCGAACAGATTATTGACTTACTTGCACGAGGCGTTGAAGGCATTCACCTTTACACGATGAACCAGGCTGATACAGTCAGACGAATTGATGCCGGCATTCGCTCAGTGCTTTACGTGAAACGTTATGAGGCTCATTCTTAACGATAAATTAATCACTGATGCCCTGCGCTACATGAAAGTTCCGCCGAGTTCGAATACTCCGGAGCTTGTTCGGACAGTTACTGAGGCTTTCGAGAAACTTGAAGGCTTCGTAACTCCTCGATGTGTGTGGGGCAGATTTCATATTTCACGCTTGGATAATGGCATTGAGATTGAAGGAGCCGCCATCAACAGCAAGGATATTGCGCGTTTGACGGCTCGAAGCGACGAATGCTTTTTACTGGCCGCAACGTTGGGACATGAAGTAGACCGGCAAATTTCACTGGCTCAACAGAAAAATATGCTCGACGGATTAGCTCTTGACGCATGCGCGAGCGTCTTAATCGATGAGTTTGCTGACGAGTTCACAAAACATGAAATTATTCCGGGACTTCATGAAGGAGAGTTTTTAACGTCGCGTTTCAGTCCGGGCTACGGGGATTTGAATATGAACGTAACGGAGGATATCTTAACAATTTTGAATGCACAAAAACGAATTGGCCTGAGCATAACGAGATCCCTAATGATGATGCCGGTAAAATCAATCTCAGCGATTATAGGCTTATTTACGCGATAAAAAAATTCCCCCGCTTTCACAACGAAGGAATAGCAGTCGTCCGAGTTCAGCCAATTGCATGAAGAGAATCCGCAATCGAAACAACTTCGCCGTTCACTGGTAATAACACAATACCGCTTTCAGGAATTATTCCGCAACCCTGACCGAGCATACCTTCAGAGAATACACCGTCGCCAATATCTTTAAGCGTGATGTATTTTCCAGCTATCGGAGCGTAAAGAATATTCTTCAAATGAAAGTTGCTAATGCCGCCGTAATGACAGCCCAAAAATCCCGCAAAAATACATCCGATTGCAAGGCTGAAAATTTCGGCTCTCTTCTCAGGATCTTTCTCGCGTAAAGCTGAACCGATACAGGCTCCTCCTTCTGACATGTTATGAAGCAAAAACGCAGGACGGAAAATTGCGTCATAACCGGGATTTGAGAGTGATTGTGCCATGAACGGGACTAAAGCCGTAGCCATAATCATCCAAGGAAGGAAACACGCTAAAATTCCAACCGTAATAGGCCCGACGTTACTAGCTAAGAATGCGAAGAATTGACCGAGATAAATTCGCCCAACGGAGCAAGAATTGTGAAGCCTAATGACATTGTGATTGCGAGAGTTCCCAAAGCAACGCCGGAAGCAATGAGGCCGAATAGCTCATCAATCTTACGGGAATGCTCAATAACGTTATGGGCTCTCCAGCGCTAAGAATAGTGAGCCAGTTGTTATGAAGCAGAGTTACCGCACAAATCATCGCGTAAATCGGAGTACTTCCCAATTTTGTGGCCGCTCCCAAAGCTACGAATATCGGCAAAAAGTAAAGCGGCAACAAAACCGATTGTGTCAGATATCGTCTCACTGTTAGCATTATTATCATTCTTCAGGACAAATCTAATTCTCGTCATACAGTGTGCTACAGTATTGATATTCTCAGGGCCTCCGACAGCCGCGACAATATCTTTTGCCATCTGTTCATAATCCAGTTTTGCCATGATGATTTATTCCTCCCATAAAGATTGACCGTTCGACTTTATGACTTCTGACATCCAGCCGAAAGATTTTTTCCGTGAACGTTTAAGTGTCCCGTTGCCTTTATCGTCCATGTCTACGTAAATCCAGCCGTAACGTTTCTTCATTAGTCTGATTTTTGCAAATACGGGTTCAAGTCTCCGCCTAAAACGTTAAAGTTAGTCGTCTCGGTGCTGATTATGTTAGACCTGTAATAACTGAAGCTGATGAAGTCGAGAGTTCCTTTACGTAAAATTTTGTCGTCGCCGTCTTGAGTGTAAAGTGTTTCACGTATTGCCTGTAATCTTCTGAACACGTCTTCGGGCTTGCATGTTGCTGGATATAATTCACTCGAAGCGTACATTGTTCCGAATTTTGAACCGGGCATCATCTCATGTCCCATTTTTACGGTTAAAGCACTCGAGCGTTAATCTCGTTGAAAGTCAGCCAGTATTACATTTTTTCCCGAAACGTTCAAACAAAACTTTTGCGTATTTAACGTAACAGTCAATTACATGCCTTGAGCTCCAGCCGTCATAATGTTCTGCTAAGTATACGGGCATCTCATCGTGCTGAATTGTGATTAACGGCTCCAGCAAAATGTAAGGGATTGCGCCGTCTGGTAATTTCATGCGGTTACCTCCTGAGAGTGAAATATTTTTTATTGTAAACTTGGAATGAGAAAAGTATAAAATAAATTCTGGAAATTTTCAGCCTCAAACTTTCATGCCAACAAAAAAGCCCCCCCTTACGAGGAGCCGTAAAATTTTCATTTTCTATATCTTAATGAATTAGATTATGCCATTCCTTAATACTCTTCAGTGATTGAGATTGATTGTTCTCCTTCACCGTCATAATTCCCTCAATAGCCGCTAAAGCTCCGTCCAGCGTCGTAATATATGGAATTCCTGCTTTGACAGCTCCCCTTCTTAAAGCACTGCCGGTGTGAGTAAATGCTTTTTCTCTGGGAGTGTTGATGATTAACTGAACTTGTCCGTTGATTACGTGGTCGAGGACATCAGGACGTTTTGAGCCGACTTTTTCACACTCAATCCCGCCGTTTCGCAATGCTTCAAATGTTCCTTCGGTCGCCAAAATCTTAAATCCCGCTTCAATATACTTCTCAGCGACTAGAGCAATTACGTTTTTATCAGAATCACTCACAGCCATTAAAACCGTTCCAGACAGCGGCAATTTTGCGTTGGCGGCTTCCTCTGCTTTGAAGAATGCTTCACCGGCTTCAATCGCAAGCCCTAAGACCTCACCAGTTGAACGCATTTCAGGCCCTAAAACGGGGTCAACTTCTTGGAACATGTTGAACGGGAATACAGCCTCTTTAACGCCATAATACGGTATTACTCGTTCACTCAGAGTTTCGAGCGGTGAAGATTTGCCGGTTAATTCCTGAGTGATTGCCTCGACAGCCAACGGGACCATTCGAATACCGCAGACTTTCGACACTAACGGGACAGTTCGGGACGCTCTCGGATTAGCTTCAAGCACAAAGACTTTTCCGTTCTCGATAGCATACTGAATATTCATCAGGCCGACAACGTTCATTTCTTCGGCTATCTTGCGCGTGTAATCCTTAATCGTCGTTAATGCTTCATCTGAAATATGCCTTGACGGAAGAATACACGCAGAATCTCCGGAGTGAATTCCTGCAAGTTCAATATGTTCCATGACAGCCGGGACGTAAGCATGTTTGCCGTCACAGATTGCATCAGCTTCACATTCGAGCGCGTGATTAAGAAATCTGTCAATCAAAATTGGCCGATCCGGAGTAACTCCAACAGCGGCTTTCACGTAATTTTCGAGGCTTGCTTCGTCGTAAACAATTTCCATCCCTCGACCGCCAAGAACGTAAGACGGCCTGACCATAACGGGATAACCGATTTTGTTCGCGACCGCGTGAGCTTCTTCAAGAGTTGCCGCCATTCCTGACTCGGGCATGGGAATATTAAGATTGTCCATTACAGCTTTGAAACGTCCTCTGTCTTCTGCCAAGTCAATAATTTCCGGAGAAGTTCCAAGAATTTTTACGCCGTTCTTTTCAAGCTCAGAAGCAAGATTTAAAGGTGTCTGGCCTCCGAATTGCGCGATAACTCCAACGGGTTTTTCCTCACGATAAATGCTCAAGACATCTTCAAGTGTTAAAGGCTCAAAGTATAATTTGTCGCTCGTGTCGTAATCCGTCGAGACAGTCTCAGGGTTGCAGTTCACAATGATTGTCTCAAAGCCGAGTTTCTTCAAGCTCTGCGCGGCATGAACACAACAATAATCAAACTCTATGCCCTGACCAATTCGATTTGGACCGCCGCCGAGTATCATTACTTTTTTGCGTGATGAGACATGATTTTTCGCGCCAGGATTGTTGTACGACGAGTAATAATACGCTCCGTTTTGAGTTCCGCTGACGTGAACACCTTCCCAAGTTTCGATTATGCCGAGTGCCTCGCGTCTTTCACGGATTGACTGTTCGGAAATTCCAAGTAACAACGCTAAATACTTGTCAGAAAAGCCGTCATGTTTTGCCTGAATTAAAATCTCATCAGGAAGCCTTGCACTTTTGAACGTCAAAATTTTTTCTTCCTCGTCAACTAACTCTTTGAATTGCTCAAGGAAATATGCTTTTACGTGAGTTAGAGCGTGAATTTCATCAATCGTCGCGCCCTTCCTTAAGGCCTCGTAAATCACAAAATATCTCTCACTCGTCGGATATTCCAGCATATTTAAGAGTTCGGATTTCGTGAGTTCATGAAAATTTTTCACGAAGCCCAAACCGTATCTATCTTTTTCGAGCGAGCGAATAGCTTTCTGGATTGCTTCCTTAAAATTCTTGCCAATGCTCATGACTTCACCGACAGCGCGCATTTGAGTTCCTAACTTGTCCTGAACCCCTTTGAACTTCTCGAATGCCCAGCGTGCGAATTTCACAACAACGTAATCACCATCAGGCTTATATTTATCGAGAGTTCCGTATTTTCCGCATTCAATATCACTCAATGACAATCCTGCGGCCAATTTCGCTGAGACCAGAGCAATGGGAAATCCCGTAGCCTTTGACGCTAAAGCTGAAGAACGCGATGTTCTCGGGTTAATCTCGATGACTATAACGCGGCCGGTCTTGGGATTATGGGCAAATTGAACGTTCGTGCCGCCGATTACTCCGATATGCTCAACGATTTTATAGGCCATCTCCTGCAATCTCGCCTGAAGTTCTGTGCTTATCGTCAACATTGGAGCTACGCAAAAACTATCCCCCGTGTGAACTCCCATAGGATCAACGTTTTCGATAAAGCATACGGTTATCATGTTGTTATCCTTATCGCGGACAACTTCAAGCTCCAATTCTTCCCAGCCGAGTACGCTCTCTTCAACTAAAACTTGATGAACAATACTCGCTTGCAAGCCTCGTTCACAAACCGTTCGTAATTCCTCGCGATTGTAGACAAGGCCGCCGCCAGCTCCTCCCATCGTGTAAGCTGGACGCAAGACAACAGGATAATTCAACTCTTCAGCGATGCTCAATGCCTCTTCAACAGAATACGCAACCTGAGAACGTGCCATGTCAATACCCAAATGCTGCATGGTCTTCTTGAACTCTACTCTGTCTTCACCGCGTTCAATTGCATCTGCCTGAACTCCGATTACTTGAACGTTGTATTTTGCGAGTATTCCGGATTTGTGTAATTCTGCGCATAAATTCAGGCCTGATTGTCCGCCCAAGTTCGGGAGTAAAGCGTCAGGTCTTTCACGGGCAATAATCGCTTCGAGACGTTCAGGGTTAAGCGGCTCAATGTATGTAATATCCGCCATTTCCGGATCCGTCATGATTGTGGCGGGGTTTGAGTTCACAAGAACAATCTCATAGCCCAGCGACTTCAAAGCCTTACAAGCCTGTGTGCCGGAATAATCGAACTCGCAAGCCTGGCCGATAATTATGGGGCCGGACCCGATGATTAAAATCTTGTGAATATCTTTGCGCTGTGGTGCTGTCATGTGTAAATCACTACTTCCTATTGCTTATTATTCAGCAGTTTTCTCCTCACTAACTGCCTCAGTCGTAATTTCCGTAATTTCTTCTTGAATGGGAATATCTTCGGATTTCACGATAACTTCAACTTCCTCCGTTATTGTCTGCTCAGGTTCAGGCTCTTTGACTTCTTCGGTTGCTTCAGGCTCGGTTTCTTCCGTCGTTACCTCTTCGGGTTTAGCTTCTTCCGTCGTTTCCGGCTTCGGCTCTTCCGTCGTTGTTTGCTCAGGTTTTACCTCTTCTGTTGCTGTTGCTTCGGGGGTAACTTCTTCGGTTGAAGTTTCTTCCGGTTTGACCTCTTCAGTTACACTCTCTTCAACTTTGACTTCTTCCGTTACTTCCGGCTTGGTTTCCTCTGTCGTCGTCTCTTCAGGTTTTGCCTCTTCTGTTACGTTCTCTTCAGGCTTTACGTCTTCGCTTTCCTCGATAATCTCAATCGTCGGTTCAGAAATAATGCTCGGAGTTTCGTCAACTGAGACGGCCGGGCTTATGAATAATTCCTCGTCGTTGATTACGAGCTGAGCTTTGTTCCTGAGTGAAGCCTCATAGTCTGAAAGTCTCTTGCGCTGTTCCTGGTTGGTCAACATGTTCTTGATATCCGCGCTTACTTCGTCATACGGGCTTACTGACGCGTCAACGTGTGAAGTCTTAAGTCCGACGGCAAAGTCTGAACTCGAAACGCTGAATACTTCACTGGGAACTCCAACGTCAACAGAAGCCATTACGCTTAAAGTCCCTGCAGTCATTGCGCTTGAAGGAAGGAATACGGGGGCTCTCGTAATGTTGATTAAGTCTTTGGAAGCAAGCACATCACTTGAAACGATTACGTCCCAGCTCTCACCGGCTAATAACTTTGCTCTGAAATCTTCGGCGGCTTCGTTGTTGTTGAAATCCGACATGTGTACCATAAATCCTTCGGGCTTGCTGTAAATTAACGTCTTCATTGTGTCGTAGAACTGTGTAGCCTGATCCTCGCTG
>CALGHA010000171.1 GCA_937915835.1 uncultured Fretibacterium sp.
CAGACGTGTGCTCTTCCGATCTTAGTGAGGGCGTAATTTTTATTCACTTATCCACGACAGAAAAATATAACATGTTCTATTTTCCCGCTCATTTATTCCCGGCCAATTGTCCGCATGCCGCCATAATATCCCCGCCCCGTTCTTTACGAAGCTCAAACTCTATATGCAACTCAGTCAATGCTCGGCAAAATTCCTTTACTCTTGCATTATCCGAACGCTTAAACTCCGGCTTTGATGGAATGGGATTAAACGGAATGATATTGATATAAGGCTCTAAACCGTCAAGAAGCGCCGCCGTCTCATAAGCATACTCCGGAGCGTCGTTCACGTGGTCGATTAAGGCGTATTCTATCGTGATACGTTCACCGGTTCGGTCTCGATAACGTTTTAACGCTGTGATTAATTTTTGCAGCGGGTAAGTTTTGTTCACAGGCATAATCTTTGAGCGTAAATTGTCGTTCGGAGCATGAAGCGATAAAGAAAGTCTTAACGGGATTTCAAAGTCTGCTAAGTCCTCAATTCCCGGAACAATCCCTGAAGTCGAGATTGTGATATGCCTTGCGCCTAAATTCCTCATGTTCTTGTCGTTGAGTGAGCGAATTGCTGAGAAAACGTTTGCTTCATTTAATAACGGTTCACCCATTCCCATGAAGACGATATTGTGAATATCAGCTCCGTTAAGTTTTTCCATCGTTAAGAATTGGCCGAGAATTTCTCCGCGCGTTAAGTTTCGTGTGAAGCCGTTAGCTCCAGTCTCACAGAACGCACAACTTAAGGGACATCCTGCCTGGCTCGAAATACACGCAGTCTTGTAGCTCCCGTGATTGAGTAAAACGCTCTCAATTCTCGCTCCGTCGGATAACTGCCACAAAAACTTTTTCGTGCCGTCCCGTGAGTTCTGCTGACGAATTAACACAGGAAGGCTCATCAAGATATTATTGCTGAGTTTTTCGCGTAAAGTTTTCGAGAGATTGCTCATGTCGTGATAATTAAACACTTTCTTAGCATAAATCCATTGGCAGACTTGCGAGGCCCGGAATTTCTGTTCTCCCCATTCAGCAAACAAAATCTGCCAGTCGTTAAGTGTGAGTTCTAAAGCGTCATGAATATTTTCGTCCATAAAAATTTTTCCCCCTTCTGATGAGTTTATTATTTTAGCGTAATTGTTTGTGTCGTAATAATTCAGTCGTTAATATTCTCATAATTTCTGTTGTTGGGTTATTATTCATCAATGCTATAATACTAAAATTCCATACATAATTTTTTCACACGGAGGTAAAAAGATGCGTAAATTTCTCATTGCGTCTCTACTCATCGCCGCTGTCGCAAGTTCCTCTTTAGCGGAAGACACGTACGCTTCGAGCTCGTATTTAACGCTAAAAAAGATGCGCGCAGAAGGGATTTCATCAACGTTGTGAAGAATACAATTCAGAGTAAAGGTGTTGCCTATGCTCTGGGAGTTCTGAGTAAGTAAAATTTTTGCAAAGGAGTTAATAATTCATGTTCTCAAAAAAGTTTTTAGTGTTTATCTTGTCTATAATAATTCTAGCCTCATTCTCATTCAGAGCTTTTGCCGCTTCTGGTCAGGGATATTTCGGGCCGGACAATGGTGATGATTATCAGCTTGAAGAAGAAGACGAAGATTATGAAGACGAGTACGAGGACGATGATAATTACGTTACTGTGCCTCCTGCTCCTTCTGAAAATAATTACTGGGAAAAGAGAAATATTACGCCGGAACAAAGATCTGTTGATGCCGCAAAAGTTATTAAGAGCTACCAGCTTGACAGTAACACTGCAAGAATTCTTCTTGACAAGCACAGAGACGCAGAGAATACTCGAATTGGTAAACGTGAACAATCCCAGCGTTATGAAAGAA
>CALGHA010000172.1 GCA_937915835.1 uncultured Fretibacterium sp.
TTTGAGTGATAATATGTTTCATAAAGGAGGCAAAAATTTTTATGGCAAATTTATTTGGACTAAACCAGCTGGAATATTTCAGGTCTTCTCTTGATGAACGTTCACTTGAAGGCGTAAATTCAGCTGTCAGGAAAATTATAGACACAAAGAAGCACGGCGGTCGTGTTATGGTCGTAACAGGAAGCGGCCCTAACATTCACGAGGGAGTTACGACGTTAATAGCCGAGTTAATTCGCGTCGGGCTTGTTGATGCTGTATCGACGAGTTCAGCCGTGATTGCTCACGAAATGGCAGGCTCACTTGATAGAGTTTTCCGTGTTGACGCTCAGGCTCTCAATATGGACATGTCGAAAATGCCGCGTGGTGATGTCTTCGAGTTTACATGCATGACCGAAGAAGAAATTGCGAGATTAAAACGGGAAATGCCGCTTGACGATGATTTGCTTGAACGCGGGGAAAAATTACCTCATCAGAACGAAATAATCAAGGCTGCTGGGAATATGGCTTATCCGATGGGACTTCGAACAGAGAGGCTTGCTCATGAAGTTTTAAGTCTTGCGAGAATGTACGGGCTTCCGTTTGAAGTTGTAGCTGGCTGGGGCTGTGATGAGAGAACTATGTTAGGGGCGGCGGCGCGTAAAAATGTTCCTGTCCTCGTTACTATTCCTCAACTTGTCGGCGGTGGCGCGGTCGGAATGTCAATCGGTGATTCAATCCCAGTTTCAGAACGCTCAATGCGAATTTCCCGGATGCTGGCTTCTTGCGACGTAATAATCGAGAGTGCTGTAGCTTTAACGCAGGAAATTCACGACGGCCCGTTTGAGTGCTACACAGGACACGGGATTTGGGCTTGGTGGAGCGGACAAAACACGTATAATCTTCGTGAGAAAAGTTTAGTTCGGATTGACTTGGACGAAAATTTACGTAAAGCTGTCGAACTCAACAAGACCGTACAAGAGGCAATCGATAAGGGACTTCCGAAGACGAAAGCCGCGAAAATTCCGTTCAGAATGGAAATGTCAGCTTTTGCGCGCCATGAGGGGAGTATTCCGATTGTCGGCGATATTGGGAAAGTCTGGCCGTTAATCGCTCATGATGTCGCTGAAGGTTTAGGCGTTGAGCTTGAATTTCTCTCAGCTTCTCAGGACACACCCGAAGGAGCTTCAATGCGTGAATGGATTGTGAATAACGTGAAAGCTCTTGACCGAGAAAAAATG
>CALGHA010000173.1 GCA_937915835.1 uncultured Fretibacterium sp.
AGTGCTAAAAGTCAAAATCAGGGTGGAGGAGCGATATTTATTTCCAGCGACCAAGCAAGCACCATCACGGACACGACTTTTACGAACAATACCCATAATGATAACAGCCAGAGTTCTAATTACGGTGGAGCGATTTTCGCACGTGGCGGACAATTGACGCTGACTAATGACACTTTCAGAGAAAATAAAGCTGTCGGAACAAGCGGCAACAGAGGTGGAGCGATTTTTGCTGAGACAGTTTCGCCGCTAAAAGTAACGAACTCAATCTTTGACAACAACACGGCTAACGGCAACGGCGGGGCTGTTTGTATCGGCAGCAATTCGACATCGACATTCACATACGTAACTTTCTCGGATAATGGTTCAATAACAGGTTCTGGCGGAGCTATTCAGGCGCAAGGCAACATAACAATTTCCTCATGCGATTTACATGAAAACTATGCGACTTCCGGGAATGGCGGAGGAGTTTACTTCAATCAGACTGCCGGCAACAGCGAGTTCACGATTATTAAATCAATGCTCACTGACAACACGGCCGCAGGAGGTTATGGAGGAGCTTTATATGTCGCTGTAGAAACTGCCACAATTGACAAATGCACGTTTAATAATAATAACAGTGCCAATGCTGGAGCCAACTCACAGGGCGGAGCTGTATATCTTAAAATCGGATCTAAACAGGGTGAAATTAGCAACAGTACATTCATTAATAATAGTGCTTCAGGCGGCACAGAGAATTACGGCGGTGCACTTTTCCTTGATGGTCAAGTTCGTGTAGTTATGTCAACTTTCACAGACAACAGCGCGACTAACAGGGGCGGAGCAATCTACATTGATAACGGTCCGTTTACTTTAGCGGCTACGATTGTAGTAGGGAATAGCACTTCTTCAGGTGTAGGCCAGGATATTTTTGCGAACACGAAGAATATAATTTCCGGCGGCTATAACCGAATAGGCTATTTCGGACAAGGTGAAAGCGGCTCAACTCCGAATAATACATCATGGACAGTTGAAGTTTCCGGCAGTAAGGATACTGACAGACAAAACGAGAACTTCAAGCGTTCAGACTTTTTCGGGACTAATACACTTGACACAAACGGCATAATCGGCTCAATTGGTTACACTGAAGAAGAAATTCAACTTTTGACGTTAATGCTCAGTGAGGATGAACATCTCGCTCTCGCTGACCGAGCAACGAATGCAATTCCATACAGCAGACGATACAGTTTCCCTCAGCTTGACCAGCGCGGAGTTGACCGTTATGCTTCTGGCAATGATTTAACAATCGGAGCAGTAAATTTCGACGGCGATAATCCCAATCCCAACGATGATGATCCCGGCTCAACATATACGATTTCAACGGTCATGATGTCCGGAATTCCGAACACATTGCGTTCAATTGGCCAGACAGCGAGCCTGACAGCCTTAATCCGTTACACGAACGGCCGAACAGCTTACGGAGTGCCTTATGATGCTTCGACTGTTGCAGTTGGCGAAGAACGAGTGCGATGGACAAGCTCCAGCAATAACACCGTGAAAATTGACAAGAACGGGAATATCACGGCTTTAGCGACGACACCGAACAATAGCTATGTTACAATAACCGTCTCGACAGTGAGAAACGCGGCCTCAGGAAATCCAGCGACTTACAGCCGACCAGTTCGAGTTACGGGCCAATATTCGAACATGAACGTGTCAACCGAATGGCAGAATTACTTTACGAATTACGTTCAGGAAATCACAGAAGAAGATATTTCGTTAATGCTCGTTGATGCAAGCACTTCAACCGTAAAATCATCAAGTTTCCAGCGTAATTTTAAGAATATCTGGGACGTAACGACAGCAACACAAATTACGGATTTAACGAGTTCAACGCCATCATTCACGACGCAGAAGAGTTATAAGGCATCAGACGGGCTTGTTAATTCCAAGAATGCGGCAGTCAACATAAACTTCCAGAACAGGACTGACGGAGATATTTTCCCATTGACTTACACGTGGAACTTTTCAGGCGAGGAGATTAAAGCGATTTTAGGCTCTGACTTATCGGGCACAACAAGCCTTAATTCTACAGTAGCTGAAAATTTGTTTAAGGCTTTGCGAATTGACTTTGTCGGCTCAAGTAACATCTGGCAGGTAATCGGCGGCTCAGGCGTAAAAGCGAAAGATGCGTTCTCAAACGACGCTTTAACTCTCACGAAGGCTGACGCAGGACGCGGAATAAGAATTGACCTCACGGCATATCTTGCGAACGTCAAGGCTTCCGGAAGCAACGACGGCCCGCAGTTAATAAAGGGTTCAGGTTCCAAGAGTTTACTAATAATCCCTGATGGTTCAAGCGACGGGGCAATTTCCGGCACAATGTGGATGGTACAAAGCTCTTCAACCAAAAATAACTCTGGCAATGGCAATCAAGGCGACGGCGACGGCAATCAAAATCAGGGCAGCAACAATAACACTTCATCAGGCGACGGCGGAGGTTCAGGAGGCGGCGGAGGTTGTAACTCTATGAGCTTCGGACTTCTGGGATTGGCCTTAATCTTGATGAAACGTAAATAAAGTTTTTTTATCGGGCTTCTCGACAAAATCGGGAGGCTCTTTTTTTATGCTTGCAATTTATCACGTTAAAGTTAAAATTAGTCAAGCAAAATCAAAGGGGGAAAATTAAGAATGCAATACAAAGATTATTACAAAATTTTAGGAGTTTCACGAGACGCGAGCACCGATGACATTCGCAAAGCATATCGAAAATTAGCTAAACAATATCACCCGGATATTAACAAACAAGCCGGAGCCGAAGAGAAGTACAAGGAGATTAACGAGGCTTACGAGGTCTTGAAGGACAAGGACAAACGCCAGAAATACGACGCATTCGGAACATACCAAGCCGGACAAGATTTTACGCCTCCTCCTGGTTATCAACATGTCGAGTTCAACGGAGATTTAGGAGGCTTCAGTGATTTCTTCCAGACTTTATTCGGCAATTCTGGAAATTTCGGAGGTTTCAGCGATATTTTCTCCGGAGCACGTCAACAGCGTCCAATGCAGCGAGACAGTGAAGTGAATTTAACACTTTCACTTGAAGAGGCCGTAAAAGGAGGAACTTACACTCTCACAATCGGCAAAAGAAATTTAAGCGTCAGACTTCCTAAGGGCATAAAAGACGGCTCACAGATTAAATTGCCTGGAAAATCTGAAACGGGCGGAGATATTTACGTCAATATTCATCTTGAGCCAAATTCAATTTTCCAGATTGACGATTACGACTTAACGCGCGAAGTGAAAGTTCCAGTTTACAATGCTGTTTTGGGAAAAGATATTCGCGTTGAGACACTTGACGGCTCAGTTACGGTCAAAATGCCTCCAGGAATACAGGACGGCCAAAAGTTAAGATTACGCGGAAAAGGAATGCCCAAGCGCGACGGCACGAACGGTGATATGTTTGTGAAAATTAAGATTGAGATACCCAGACACTTAAGCACGAAACAAAAAGAATTATGGGAAGAAATTGCTAAATTAGGCTGAAACGGGCTATAATTTTTCCACTCAATTTTTAGCTTACTTAAGGGGTGAACTATTTTGCGCTCGAAAGTTTTTAACGTCCCTAACACTTTAAGCCTAATTCGCGTCTTTTTGGCTCCGTTGGTCCTGCTATTTCTCTCACTGCGAATTGACCAGAGAATAATTCCTCAATTACCAGATGTAAGCTGGGGTGATGCTCTTGCGGCGACAGTGTTCATAATCGCTTCACTGACTGACGCGTTCGACGGCTATATCGCACGGAAATATAAGCTCGTTACGACATTGGGAAAATTCATTGACCCTTTAGCCGATAAAGTTTTAGTCATCGCGGCAATGTTAGCTTTAATCGAACTCGGAAGACTTCCAGCTTGGATTGTCATGGTAATTATTACTCGTGAGTTCATCGTTACGGGATTAAGACTTGTTGCGGCGGCTGAAGGTGTCGTGATTGCGGCATCAAAGGGCGGTAAACTCAAAACTTGCTGTCAGATTGCGGCGTTGATAATGCTAATCCTGAATATTCCGGGCGGTATGATTGTAATGTGGGTAGCTATGATTTTAACGGTCTGGTCTGGAATGGACTATCTCATCAAAGGCAGTAAGATTATTACAGGCTAAAAAGTTTTTCCCCCCTGTTCACAACGAGCAAGGGGGATTATTTTTTTTACTCATGCTGAAACTCCGGAACTAACTTTTTCAACAATCTTAATGCCTCGTCAGGATGTCTCAAAGCGTATTCCAGCGTCGTATCAAGCTCAGAATATTCCGTGAGATTTCCGGACTTGATATTGCTCACAAAAATTTTCGGGTGAAGTGTCCCGTGAACAGCGTTCTCATCGTAAAATAATTCTTCGTAAAGTTTCTCGCCCGGACGCATTCCGGTGTAGACGATGTTGATATCTTTATACGGTTCATAACCGCTTAACCTGATTAATAACTCGGCCATGTCCTTAATCAAAACCGGCTCGCCCATGTTCAGCACGAAAAGTTCTCCGCCATGACCTAACGCTCCAGCTTGGATTACGAGACTGACAGCTTCAGGTATCAGCATGAAATATCGTTTCATTCCTGCGTCAGTTACAGTAACAGGCCCGCCAGAAGCAATTTGACGCTCAAACTTCGGGATTACGCTTCCGCGACTTCCTAAGACATTGCCAAATCTTACTGCCATAAATTTTGTCTCAGGGTAATTCTTCTGCTCGTGTTCAAGAATTTTCTCGGCTAAACGTTTACTAGCTCCCATTATGCTTGAAGGGTTTACGGCTTTATCCGTCGAAATCATCACCATTCGTTCAGCTCCGAATTTCCCTGCACAACGCGCAATCGTCCGAGTTCCTAAGTCGTTAACTCTCATCGCTTCTCGTGCGTTGAACTCCATCAAGGGGACGTGTTTATGAGCGGCCGCATGAAAGACGACTTGAGGCAATTTTTCAGCAAATAACTTCTCAATCGCAACTTCATCGGCAACATCAGCTATAACCGGATTAACGGGAATTTTCACGCTCGCATTCAACTTTTCCATCAGCAAATATATTGATTGCTCGCCATGTCCCAAAGCAAAAATTTCTGACGGGTCATTGTGCAAAACTTGATGAACTATCTCACTGCCTATTGAGCCTCCTGCTCCGGTGATTAATACTCGTTTTCCCTGAATGTAATTCATCGACGGCTCAAGATTAATTCTCACGGGTTCTCGTCCAAGTAAATCTTCAAGTCTCACCTTTCTTAATCTCGAAACTGAAACTTGACCTCCGGCCAATTCGCGAAGACTGGGAAGTATTCTCACCTGAATATTCAGGGGCGAAAGAGCGTCAAAGATTGCGCGGATTTTTTTACCGTTGACGCTTGGGATTGCGATTAACACGACTTCAATCTTCTCACGCTCGCAAATGTCCGGCAAATCCTCAGTGCTTCCGAGAACTCTTAAGCCCGAAACATGACGGCCAATTTTCGCAACATCATCATCAACGAAACCTGACGGGTATAAATCGCTCTCGTTACGCATTAAGTCCCGTGCTAAGAATGCTCCTGCCTCGCCAGCTCCGATTATTAAGGCTCTAAGACGCTGAGATTTCGGCTTTATGTGAATGGATTTCGCCATTAACCATGAAAAGCGCAAGCCTCCGCACAAGAATAAGCCCGCAAAAAATGAAATTGCAAATGACGTTCGAGGGAATATCGCAAGTTTGAATAAGCTGTTAATCAACAAAAACGCTAATATCGATACAATGTAAAGCCACAAAAATTTGCTGTAATCCTCAGTGCCAGCGTGTTGCCAAATCGTGGAATATTGGCCGAAAAGTGAAAAGATTATTACACATACTAAAGGCATGAACAAGCTGATATGTACCCAGTCGCTGACATAACGCGGGATTACAATTCCAAGCCTGACAGCATAACCAAAATATACAGCTAATGCGAGCAGAAAAAAGTCAAGGACAGCTATTGCCCAGCCATGACCTGAGACTTTCCGCCAACTTTCTTTTATGCTCATCACAGAATAATTCTCTTGTTCTTGTTCGTCGCTCGGTCTAACTCGTTCAGAACTCCAGCAGGCGCTACGTCAATCTTCGGCTTATTCTGTTTCTCCTGTTCCTCCTGTATTCTCTTCTGCAATTCCTCAATCGAACGCTTTATCTCTTTTGCGTCGCCTTTTATCCACAGCATTAAATTATCAGCGGCAGCTTTAAGTGTAGCGTCGTCGGGCATTGCCTTAATTAATCCGAGTTCAAGCAGAATTTTATTCTCCTCTTTTATCGCTTCAAGCGCGTCCTTCTCCGTGAATAAGCCCTTCTTGTAAAGCATCCTGAACATGATATTAAACCGGCTTTTCTGGTTGTCAGCGTCAAGTCCTAATTCCTCAACGCGTGATACTAACATTCCTAATAAATCCTCAAGTCCAATCTGCATTGGCATAATCCGTAAAATCTCCTTTGCGAATATAATTTTTCCTAAATTCTAGCACATTATTATATTCGGACAGCAGACTTCACAATATCAACAGTTCATAATCACATCATCAATTACCGGAGATTTCGCAGTCGGTCGCGCTCGTTTCACCGTCTCGATAATCTTTGGTATCCAGCCGCCATGAAATAATTCGCATGCATTTGGCGATTTTCCCATTATGTTATTCTCGTCGTCTAATAACGCTGAAGCCCGGCATCCTCCGTAACAATGGGCTGAGAATTTACACGCTCGGCATTTTTGATTAGCGTTCAAAAACTCTTCGGCGGTCATATTGATATATTGCAAGTATTCAGGGGAGTTCAGGCATTCGCTCAAGCCCTTATCCAGAATTAACGGCAGATTGTCATATCTTGTCATCTCCGAAATCGGAATACACATCACAGCCCGTCCGTCTGGTGTTATATACGTAGTGTTCAGAACATGGCCGCATAAATATGTCTTGGCAGGATTATAATTCTCGTGATAGCCGATTATTGAATACTCATCTGGAGTTTGGGGGGCAGCCATGAAAAATGACGTGAACAATATTCTCAATGGCATTCCGTCCGAATAATAATATGGCAGGTAATCTAAATAAATCTGGAACGTTTCAGGTATAGTTATTGATTGCGTGTCAAAATTCTTCTTCCATTCGCCCGTGTTCGTAACTGCTGAAGTCTTAAGTGAGTTAACTCCAACCGAAGCAAGATAATTTATGCTCTCACGCAGGACGTGTTTATTGCCATTATGAATTGCCATCTCTGAACCTGTAGGAAATCCCATATCACGGCACAATCGAAATGCCCTGTCTACTGCCTTCTCAGCTCCAGGAATTCCTCGCAGCCAGTCATGACAGCCAACTCCGTCAAAACTCATGTTGAACTCTGGATGAATTTTTCTCGCGTCAAGCTCTCTCAATAACTTCTCATTAACTAAATAACCGTTTGAGTAAATCTGTGTGATATTAATATTTCGTGATAAAAGCTCATCAACAATTTCAAGAAAATCATCACGTATTAACGGCTCCCCACCGGTCAACGAAACTTTCATAACTCCGCAGGCTTCGAGCTCGTCAATAATCCTGAAAATATCATCATGGCTTAATTCCCCAGATTTTGCTTCGGGCGCTGACATGTAACAATGACGACACTTATAATTGCATCTTCCAGTTATAGACCAGTGAACATGACGAAGATAACGCGATGGGAATTTTTTATACTCCTGATTGGGCAAAAGTTTTTCTTCGGGGTCGCATGGCTCGATTATTCCGGCTTTAAGAACTTCCGTGATTATTGATTGTATCTCGTCGTCAATGAATGGTATTGAGAAATCTACTTTTCCGTTGCAATATTTTATCGCCTGAAACTGTTTAGATGTCAGAAAATTGGCCCGGTAAGTCTTAGTGTCAATGATTGCATAAGGTAAATTTTCCCAGCCCCGCAAAATATAATCTTCCTTCAACTTGTAATACATGAATTTTCCCCCTTAAAAAAACTGCCACTCTTTGAAATTAAAGAATGACAGTTTAATTATCCTTAGGACTAATAATTTAACAGCTAATGCTGAATTAAAAGCCAATGCCTACCAGCCAATGCCTACCAATTCCACGCAAGTATCATCGGGGTCATGATGACCTATACCAAACATGCAAAATCCGCCGCCAGCTACTGCTTTGAGCTGTTCATTGTTAATTTCAGTCATATTTTCGGGCTTGTAACCGTGAGCCTCAGCAACTTTCTCAACTGCTTCCTGATTGGCTTTAACCGCTTCGTCCTTGAAACCCTTTGAGGCCGCTAACTCCGCTAATGCCTTGTAACCCGC
>CALGHA010000174.1 GCA_937915835.1 uncultured Fretibacterium sp.
GTATGCTTTCGGGATCTCCGGACATGGAAGAAGCAAAAGAACACGCGAAAATCTTGTTGGGAGCTTAGATTTTCCCGGCAAGTTCAAACGCTTTACTCCGTCCCTCGTCAATAAGCGCTAAAGCGTCATCAAGATTTACAGGCTCCGGCCAATTCCCAGCGCTCAAAGTCTCCTCGATTAACGCCGGAATATCAACAAAGCCAATTTTCCCCTTCATGAACAAGTCAACAGCCGCTTCATCAGCTCCAACAAGAACAGCCGGATATGCTCCCTTCTTACGCATTACCTCACGAGCAATCCTAACAGCTGGAAAACGTTCCGTGTCAATCACTTCAAACCTGACATCATGAAAATCATAACGAGGCCTCACGAACTCAGGCGACGGGAAAAATCTTTCAGGCCAGAACAAACACGAAGCCGCCGGAAGTTTCATATCCGGTTCAGCCGCTAACATCTTCACACTGCCGTCGTCGAACTCAACAAGTCCATGAACGAATGAGCCGGGAGAAATTAACGCGTCAACTTTTTCATAGTCAAGCCTGAACAAAATCATAGCTTCGATTAACTCAATTCCTTTATTCATGAGAGTTGCACTGTCAATAGTAATCTTTGCTCCCATGTTCCACACTGGATGTTTCAATGCCATCTCAGGAGTTACACGCTTCAGCTCTTCACTCGTAAATTTTCGAAATGGTCCGCCCGAAGCCGTAAGATATATTTTTCTCACAAAGTTTTTATCCTCTCCGTGTAAGCATTGCCATATAGCATTATGTTCACTGTCAAGAGGCCTTAACTGGTCAGGATGTTTTACGAGCGGCATTACCCATTGACCGGCGGCAACTATGCTCTCTTTGTTAGCAAGCGAGACAGTTTTACCAGCTTTCAACGCTGAACATAACGCCTTAATCGCTTTAGTCCCGGACGAAGCAAACACAACATGAGAAATTTCTTCGTCAACAGCTAATCTCTCAAGGCCCTCTTCTCCGTCAGTCTCATAGGCATAAACTTTATCAACGTGAAACTTTTTCGCAAGATTTAATAATTTCTCAGAACGTGAATTTGCCGCTAAAGCCTTCACGCAGATTTTATCAGGCCAGGCCTCACATACTGACATCACGGAACTTCCAACGCTTCCAGTCGCTCCGATTATTCCTAAATTTATCATTGCTGTAAAATTATCCTCAGAATTAAATACGTTAACAATCCGTTGAACAAAATGCTGTCAAAACGGTCAAGCATTCCACCATGTCCAGGAATTAAACGCCCAGAATCTTTTTGTCCTGTCTCTCGCTTAATCAACGACTCCGCTAAATCCCCAACTTGTCCGGCAATTCCGCAGATAAATCCGATTATCATTAACGGGTAAGTCGGAAGACGATAATAATAAATTGCTCCAGCATTGGCTAATAGACTTCCGATTATTCCAGCTACGAAGCCTTGAACGGTTTTTCCGGGACTTACATATTCACAGAGTTTGATGCTCCCGAATAATTTTCCGCCGATATATGCTCCGACATCACAACCCCATGTACACACAAAAAGCGTAACCAGCAATTGACGGCCGAACGCGTAATCTCCAAGCATAATCATGCAGGTCCAAGGAATTGTGATGTAAAGCACACCCGTGATAATTCCTCCAGCATTGCTGACTGCATAGCTCGTGCCTCGTGTTAATTGCCGCCGGAAGACCTCAATCACAAAAACTCCGCAGACGCATAACGCTAAAATCATCGCTAAAATTATCGGCTGAGCTTTCTCCTGTTTAGCCGCGAAGAAAAATATCACCGAAATTATATAGCCGACACCTGGAGAAAACTTTTTGCCGTCAAGACGACCGATTAACTTGTAAAATTCCGAGAGCGACAACAATGCTATTACTGCCGCTACAATCGTCCAAATATAGCTGCCGTAATTTATCGAGCCAAGAATAATTATTGCTATGAATATACTGCTGAAAGTCCGAAGCCTGAACTCCCGCTTATCATTTTTTGAGCCCGCCATAACGCCGCTCCCTTCCTGCATAGTCATCAAGTGCCTTGCGCAGTTCATCTCCGTTAAAGTCAGGCCAATGAATATTCGTGAAATAATACTCACTGTAAGCGCTTTCCCAGAGCCAGAAATTACTCAACCTTAATTCTCCGCTTGTTCGAATAATTAAATCCGGGTCAGGAACATCGGGCAGGTAAAAATGTTTGCGCAAATCTTCCTCCGTAACTTGTCCTTGATGGCCGGACTGAATTAACGAGTTCACAGCGTCGAGAATTTCAGCACGTCCGCCGTAATTTATGCATATAATAAAATCCAAAATTTTCTGGTCAGCCGTGTAATCTTCAGCCCATTTCATTTGTTCAAGCAAATCTTCAGGAAGTCTATCTTTACGTCCGCAAAATCTTATTCTCGCGCCTTCAGCTTTAATCTCGTCAACTTTTCGCCGAATGTAATAACGAAACAAGCTCATTAAGCCCGTAACTTCCATAATTGGCCGGTTCCAATTTTCCGTCGAAAACGCGTAAACTGAGAAATAACGTATTCCCTCACGCTTAACAAGCCTCACCATGTCTTCAAGTTTTCGCAGGCCTGCACGATGTCCCATTAAGCGGGGTAAATTTCGTTTTTTCGCCCAGCGTCCGTTGCCGTCAAGAATAATCGCTAAGTGTTGGGGTTTTCTTTCGTCTGTCAAAATAATTTCAGCTCTCTTCATGTAAAATTTTATTCATCCAAATTTTTAAGCTCATCAAGTTTTTTTCTCAATGCTCGTACGTCATACCAAGTCTGGGCTTTCGGTTTTCTGTCGCCAAATTCTTCCTGCCTCATTAAGTAGCTCGGATGAAGCATAGGCAGCAATTTTATTCCACGCCAATCCTTCCATTCACCGCGTAAACTCGTAATCCCCTGCGAAGTGTTCAGAATAAATTGTGTCGAAATTCTTCCCATAGTTACAAGAATAGCCGGTCTCAGCAGCAATAACTGAGCTTCAAGATATTCACTGCAAGGTATCATTTCTTGTCTCTCAGGATCTCTATTGTTCGGGGGTCTGCACTTCACAATGTTAGTGATATAAATCTCGTCTCTGGAAATTCCGCCTCCTTTTTCGAGTATGTCAGTCAATAACTGCCCGGCTTTTCCTACGAATGGTCGGCCTGAATTATCCTCGTCCTCGCCCGGAGCTTCACCGACAATTACGACTTTGCAGTTTTCCGTCGGACCTTCACCGAAGACTGTATGATGTCTTGTTTTACAAAGCTCGCATTTCGTACACGCTTCAACTTGAGCTTTTAATTCTTCCCACGCTGATTTTATATCAATAGTCATGGCTTATAAAAATATCTCGTTCACTTTGATATTAACTTTTCGAATTTCCATCCCTGTAAAATAACTCAATCCCATTTGAATTTTTCGCTGTAAAGTCCTCGCAATCGATAACGCGCTACGATTTCCAATGTTTAAATCAATTTCAATGCTAAGCTCTATTTTGTCGTCGTAAGTCTGCAAATTTACCTCACGAACTTTTCGCACATGATTACCGAGTTCGAGCAATTTATTTATCATCGCCATAATCGCGTCGGAACTTATTACGACTTTTCCGTTGAAGCTGAATAACGGCTTGACGATTGTATTTCTGCTCTCGTCCTTGTCGCGTCCCTTGAAGAAGCTACGAATTTGGCTCACAAGTTTTCCCGCAAAATTATGCTGAATTTGAGCCTTCGCAACCGGCACAACATGCTGTTTCTTGTCCTTGCGTTCTCGTAAAGCCGCCTCGATCTCCTCAGGTGTCGCAATATCCGTGATGTAAATAGTCTTAACAGGAGGATTAAGCCCAAGCCTTGACGTGATTTTCGCAATCATCTCATTAGAAGTCGCGAGTATCATTAACTTTTTGGGCGGATTTTTCGCGAGATAATTTACGACTTCATCGCGATGTTCAGGATACTCAAAAATTGCTCGCCTGATTGCACGTAAACGATTAATCTCGGATTTCGCACTTCTTCCGGCTAAAATTCTTCCGCGCGAGATTACTAAGCCGTCATCGATTAATACATCAATTCCATTTTGACGCGCTACATGAATTGCACGGTGGCTTTTTCCTGTTCCTGCCGGGCCTACGAAAGCATAAATCTCAATTTTTGCGAGTTCTTCAGCCTGTGAGTTCTCCATTTTTTATGAAACTAGTTCAACGTCAGCACCTATAGAACGTAATTTCTTGTCGATTGCCTCATAACCTCGCCAGACATGAACCATATCATCAACAGTTGTCTCACCTTCAGCGGCCAATCCTGCGATTATCAAGGCTGCTCCGGCTCTCAAGTCCGACGCTTTAACGCTTGCCCCTTGCAATTTCTCAACGCCGCGAATTATCGCAACATCACGTGAAATCTGAATATCCGCGCCCATTCTATTTAATTCCTGAGCATAAAGAAATCTCGCCTGAAATACGCTCTCTTCGATTGTGCTGACACCTTTAGCGATTGAGAGTGCCGCCGCCATTTGAGGCTGTGAATCAGTCGGGAAGCCGGGATATGGCATTGTCTTAATTGAAACGGGATGTAATTTTTTCTTCGACGGGAAAATTTCAACCGAGCTTTGTTTGACCGCAAATTTTGCCCCGCTCTCCTCGAGTTTCGCTAAAATTGCATCAATATGGGACGGGACTAAATCCTCAACTTTCACATGTCCATTCGTCATTACAGCCGCAAGAATATACGTGCATGCTTCAATTCTGTCAGGGATAACTCGTTCATGTCCTGATTTTGCCTTCTCTATGCCCTGTATTCTCACGCCTCCGGTTCCTTCAAGCTCAACAGGAACTCCGACACATCGCAAGACTGCCGCTAAGTTGTCAATTTCGGGTTCACGCGCGATATTCTCAATTATCGTCTCACCTTGAGCTAAAGAGGCCGCCATCATTAAATTCTCAGTTGCTCCGACGGAAGGAAAATCAAGATAAATTCTCCGGCCCCGCAATTTCCCCTTGACGCTGGCATGAACTACACCGTTCTGAATGTCTATTTCGGCTCCCATTTGCTTTAAGCCCTTAAGATGCAAATCAATCGGACGACTTCCAATCGAACAGCCTCCGGGTAATGGTAAAGAGACTTTTCCACAGTTAGCGAGTAACGGCCCAAGCACAAGAGATGACGCGCGCATTTTCCGTACGAGATTATCCGGAGCTTCCCACTTCAATTCTTCGGGAGCGTGAAAATCCATAGTCGAACCCGTAACTTCAACGTCAATTCCAAGCGTCTCAAGCAGTTCTTTCATCGTGTTAATGTCGTATAAATCCGGCACGTTGTCGAGCGTGAGAGTTTCATTGCGCAATAATAAACACACAGCCATTACAGGGAGTGCGGCATTCTTTGCTCCTTGAGTTTTTATCGTGCCTTTGAGAGGAATTCCCCCTCGAATTTTCATCGTATTTTCTATTGTTAATCATCCTCCTTTAAGAAATTTGTTATTGCCTCATGAATTTTTCGCGACGCTGTCCCATTTCCAAACGGCATAATATTTTTCTCGAGAATTTTATTTAAGTATTCAGGCTCATTCAATATTCTCAATGCTTCAGTGAAAATTTTTCCCCGTTCAGTTCCAACGAGTAAACCTGTTCCGTGAGTGATTGCTTCAGGACGTTCTGAGAGTGTACGCATGATTAATACGGGCTTGTTTAAGGCGCTGGCTTCCTCTTGAACTCCTCCGCTGTCAGATAAAATAAAAACGCTTCGGCTCATGGCATAAACGAAGTCAGAATAATTCAGGGGCTCCGTGAAAATTACGTTATACGGAAAATCTTTCAGGCTCTCACGGATTACGTCACGGACAACAGGATTTTTATGCAATGGGATTAGAAATATTACGTCGCTTCGAGAATGAATTACATCACTGACGGCTGAGCATATGCCCTTGAGAGTTTCGCCCCAAGATTCGCGCCTGTGAGCTGTCATCAAGATTAATTTTTTCTCGTCAATATTTCTCAGAAATTCAGGAGTTTCATTTTTTCGCTTAAGAATGTCATAGAGCGCGTCAATTACAGTGTTTCCCGTGATAAAAATTTTCTCCCGGCCAATTCCCTCACGTAAAAGATTTTCAGCGTCACCTTTTGTCGGAGCAAAGAATAAATCCGCTATTCTGTCAGTCAATACCCTGTTAGCTTCTTCCGGGAATGGCAGGTTCAAATTATGACTTCTCAGTCCTGCTTCAACATGTCCAATCTTCACGTGTCTATAAAATCCTGCAAGTGAAGCCGCAAATGTCGTTGAAGTGTCGCCGTGAACGAGTATTAAGTCCTGTTCGTGCTCGTCTAGAAATTGGCCGACCCCTTGAAGAACGCTCGAAGTTACGTAGTCAAGTGATTGCTTAGACTTCATAATGTGCAAGTCAACATCAGGCTTAATCCCGAAGTCATCGAGTGCTTGAGCTAACATGTCAGTATGCTGGCCAGTCGCTAAAGTCGTAACGTGAAAATTCTCATCAAGCCGTAATTCCTGAATGACAGGAGCCATCTTTATAGCTTCCGGACGAGTTCCAACAATGCAAGTAATTTTCTTTTTCTTCATGGCAAACGTAAATAAACTCTCGCCCCTAATGCCAGCATGATAACTTGAAGCGCAAGAATTATGCTCACGGTTAAAATATTTGAGCCGGTCAACGAGATTAAAATATGATGTAAATGCTTCTTGTCGGGATAAAACGGGGATTTGCCGGTTAAAATTCTTCGTGTGAAGGCCGTCAATGTGTCAATCACTGGAATTCCTCCGAACAACACAAACATTAAGATTACCTCGTAAAAGCTGGCATGCTGTAACTTCGGAAGCGTTATCGTCAAAAAGTGTGAAGCAAATAAATATCCCAGCAATGTACTTCCTCCGTCGCCTAAAAACGTCTGAGCAGAAGGAAAATTCCAGCATAAAACTCCGAGTGCCATTGCTCCCATGTAAATTCCAGAATAAGCATTGCCAAGAAAGAATAACGCGATCGACGAAGCTATGAATATCGATATGCAAAGCCCGTTCATTCCGTCGATTAAGTTATAAGCACTCGTAGCTCCTGCAAGCCAGATTATCGCTACGAAACTCACAAGCCAGTTCAACCCTAACGGAAGCACAACAAGCCCGGCTGAACCCAAATGCAACACAAGCCTCAAATACGGACTGAGCGAACACATATCATCAAGATAACCGCAGAAAAATATCACCGTCGCTCCTGTCGCAATATATCGCAATTCCGGGTTTTCTTCTGACATTATTACGGCCATCAGCAAATACCCAAGCCATAAGCCCAAGCCACCGCCTCGAGGCATATTCCCAGTGTGAATTTTGCGAGCGTCAGGAATGTCTAATATCCCGTAAAGTCCAGCAAGCCGGATCGAAACCGGAGCAGTTAACCCACCCCAGAAAAATCCGGCCAGCATGAACACAAACATTTTTACGTCCAGCAATTTATTTCGTCCCGAACAATCTATCTCCAGCGTCGCCAAGTCCAGGAACTATATAGCCGTGATCGTTCAGATGAGAGTCAAGAGCCGCCGCGAAAATTCCTACGTCAGGATGATCTTTATGTACTCGTTCAATTCCTTCCGGAGCCGCGATTAAGCACACAAGAGAAATTTTTTTGCCGCCACGTTTCTTGATTAAGTCTATTGCCGCTGACGATGAACCTCCTGTTGCAAGCATTGGATCAAGCACGAAAATATCGCGTTCCTCAATATCAAACGGGAGCTTGCAGTAATATTCAACAGGCTGTAAAGTCGCAGGGTCCCTGTATAATCCGATATGTCCAACTTTCGCGTTAGGAACAATCTGTAAAATTCCGTCGACCATTCCCAAGCCTGCACGCAAAACAGGAACTATAGCCATCTTCCTACCCTCAATCGTTCGTACTATCGTCTTCTCAATCGGCGTCTGAACTTCTTTTTCTTCAAGCGGAAGTGTTCGTGTAATCTCATAGACCATAAGGCCCGTGATTTCCTGTAATAATTCTCTGAATTGCTTTACGCTGGTGTTGATATCACGGATTATTCCGACTTTGTGCTGAATTAAAGGATGCTGGAAAATTACAACTCTTCCTTCGTCCTGAATGACATTGAGATTGGCCTTTTCCTTCATGGCAATTCTGTTAATCCTCTGCAAATGACGACCGCCCTCAAATTTCGTGTCAAGCCATGCTTCGATCACTGCCGGGACATCTTCAGGCTTCATAACGCGTCCGCCCATTGCCAGAACGTTTAAGTCCAAATGAGCTTTCGCACTCCTGGCACTCTCAGGGTCATAACATGCTGTCGCTCGAATTCCGGGAATTTTATTAGCCGCTATCGATATGCCGTAACCAGTCCCGCAAAGCAAAATTCCTGCGTCTGCCGTTTCGTCCGCAATAGCCTCTGCAACTTTGAAGCCCGGTTCAGTGTAGCTGTCTTCTCCGTCGTATTCGTATGCTCCGAGATCAAGCACTTCGATATTTCTTTTGCCAAGATATTCCAGGACTGCGCTTTTCAACACAAATCCTGCGTGGTCAGTGCCAAGTGCTATTTTCATAATTTGGGTTTAGCTCCTTTGTGGAAAATTTGATTTATATTATAGCAAGTGAATTTTATTTATATCTCAAGTTTCGTCAATAAATATCTTTCTTCAGCTTCGTCAAGTTTCTGGCCTCGAATTAACTTTAAGGCGATAAAGCAATTCTGTTCGGCTCTGGTCATTGCTTCAGAACTGTAAATATTCGGGATTGCATTAATACACGCCTCAACTTCACGGATAACTTCATCAGAACACGGCGATGAAATTCTACGATTGTCGCAGATCGTTCCAAGTGCAAGAACGCATACGAGTAACGGCTCCTTGAAAATTTTTCCTGAGTTAATGCCATTAATCAGCTTCTTCACAATTTTTTCACGCTCATTACTCGGCACAGGACATTCACCGTCATTCTTGAGAGCTACGGCGACTGCATGAGCACTGACTTGAAGTGAGCTGTTTTTCCCGTGTTTCATCGTGTCAATGTCTCGATTAAAGCGTTCAAGTATCCAGTTAATTGACGTTCGAGTTTTGGCATGAGCATAGAGGCATGAATTGAGGTACAAATCATTTGCGTGAAGAGCTTCAATTTGTCTCATAGTTTCTTTATCAGCGCAGATGCTCAGGGTATAAATTGCCTGAATATTAGCGTTCAATCTTGGGCCGGAAGTTTTGTTAAGCTCGAAACCTAATATCTCGGATTTAACTTGCTGTATACAAACTTCAGCCAGTCTCTTTTTTTCCTTGTCCGTAAAATCCTCAGAAATTTTTCTTGCAAGTGTGAATAATCTCATCTTAGCTTCGTCGTTAGTCTGACTGCTTGAGAGTGCGTCAAGAATGGGCTTCACAAATTCCCGACGGTTCTCGGCTTTCATGATATTTGTTCCGCAGTCGCGTATTCTCTGAGCTAATGAGCTTCGTTTTGACGCTGTATTAGTCTGTGAGAAATTCAGGCATAATTGTATAAACGTTCTGAGTTCGTTAGCAACGTTAAGTTTAGTCCCGGCTGGAGGTATCATCTTTACTTTTGCGCTTGACTGTTCAAGGCTCTCAATATCAATCTCAGCCGTTCCCCTCTCGATTACATGCCTTCCGTCAACGCTTGAACTCGTCCATGCTTTCATTGCGATAACTTTATTTTTACCCATATGAATTGTGAAAGCAACGTATGAGCCTTCCGGATAATTTTGCGAGAATTTTATATTCCCATTGGCTATTGTCCTGTAAGAGCCGTCAATGTTCTGACTTTTTATCGGGATTGCAATTAACGACTGGAACGGATCAATTCTAAAGCCCGTCATAATTTCGGAGTCATAAGGCAAGGCGGCACCAGTTGGGATTATCATTTGAACTGCGCTGTTTCTCATGCCAATATAAAGCGCGTCATTGAGGATTGATTTTCCCCATTCGATATTAACACGCTGTTGTTCGGGAAGATTAATTTTTGCGGCTTCGGTTTTAGCACTTGCTTCAGAATGGACGATACGCATATCATCCTGAATTTCTGCGTGCTGTTTCAGTAAGTGATGATATACTGCGGCTCCTCGTGCTACGGATTGGTCGGGGTCAAGCGCAACAATCGGCTCAAATCCGAAAAATTCCTTCAATCTCTCAGTAATCATGTAAAACTTTGACATTCCGCCATTAACGATTACGGCGTCAACTTGAACGTCGGGACTTCCTAATTTCTCTGATGCTTTCTTCAAAACATCAAGTATCGGGTAAATTATGTTGCGAGTGTCTTTAACCGACGGCAAATTTTTATAGTCCTCATAGCGTAAATTATTTCCCATGAAAGGAGCTAAGATTGTCTCAATTTCTTCTTTGGTGAAAGTGTCATCATAAGCATAGCCGATTCCTCCCATTGAGCCGCCTGTAGTCATCGTAATTTCTTCGTCCTCGTCGTACCAGCCGGAAGAATATGAACTCTCACTGCTGCACTGCATGCTTAAATCTAATTTTACGTTTTCGGCGTAAGTCAATAATTGAGCCATTATCACGCTTTCTTTTTGCTTGAGTAAATTTACAACACCAGGAGAGCGGGAATATTGCCTTTGATAACGCTTGAACATCTCAATTGCTATTGCCCGGTCAAAGTCATCGCCGCCAAGAAGTGTGTAACGGTTCGTAGCAATCTCATCAACTTTCAGAATTTCCGGAGCATTATCACGGCGTTTAATCTCGTGCATAGTAATATCGAGAGTTCCTCCGCCTAAGTCAAACACGAGAACTCTTTTCACTGATGAGAGATCTAAAATTTTGTCATCAATTTCACCGTTATGAATTTGGTTGATTAAATCATAGATTACGGCGTTAGGCTCTGAGAGTAAAATTGGCCTGTCTGTTCCGTCAGGGTTACGAACGGAAATTCCGGCCAATTCTGCAGCATCCTGAGTAGCTTTACACATGACAGAATCGAAATTTGCAGGAACTGTAATTACTGCTTCAGTTATCGGACACCTATAAATCCTTGAAGCCTCACGAAGCATATGCTGTAAAATTCGTGAGGAAATTTCTGCCGGAGTTTTGTCGGGAATATCAGGCGAGAGACCTTCAGCGAGAGATTTTCCCATTTGGCTCTTGATGGATTTTGCGACTAAATGCGGACGAAGAGGATATTGCACTTTCGCGAAATCACCGACTAAAGGCTCATAATCCCGCTCCTGACGATAAAACACGCATGACGGTAAAGTCGGCTTCTTCATCGTTGACAATCTTGCTTCTGACGAGACAGTGTTATAGACATCAACAGCCCGCGAAATGTCTACAACTTTGCTCACAATATTTCCGTTTGGACGAACATTGACGGTTGCGAGAACTGAATTAGTCGTGCCTAAGTCAATTCCGATACATAAATCATTGACACTCATAATAAATTATTCCTCCTTGTTTAATTCTTTTACTCTCGGCCTGGAAATCTGGACGTTTTGATCCTTATATACCCAGCCAGGCGATACAACTTCAATAATTTTTCGGGCGTCATCCGGGATAAATGGTGAACCCTCGTAATCGCAAAACATTATGTCCTTGAAGGAAACTTCTTTTTGCGAATGAACTTTCATAATCGGGTCAATATGGCTGTCTCGTGTGAATTGGATTAGCTGTTTAATCACGATGAATAATCCGTTAATCTCTAATGGAAGTTCATAACCTTCTTTTTTGAGTTTGTCCATTCCCCGCCGAACTTGAAGCAATTGATCTAAGATATTTCCGTATTTGTCAGAGTTAAGATGAGCGAAAAATCCCGTGAGTTCAGCAATTTTACTCTCTCGAAGCTGATTATCGAACTCGTCCTGTAATTCACCGAACATCTCATTTGTACGTTTAAGCTCAATTTCAAGCTCATCAATTCTTGCTAAGGCCTGTTCATAAGAAATTTTTCGTGCTGGTTCTTCCGTTACGTTTCTTCTCGTTCCGGTCCTTCTTGTCTCGGATTTCTCAGTGTCAGACTTGTCGAGTTTGAATATCGGGAAATTATAAACATGGCATAAAGCGTCGTACATGTGGTAGAAATAATTTTTTGCCATCGTGTTCCCAAGCCTGAATAAAAGCTCTTTGTCGCCGTATTGATCTAGTTCCGGGAATTTCTCATAAATCATGATTGCCGCAATTCTCTCTTGAGCAAAATGATGACGAAATTCTTTTAATGGTGAAGTTCTACGCTGCTCCTCAAGTTTATTGAAAGTCTCACGGTCGCCGGTTAAAGCCTTAGCGTAAAGGTCTGAGATTATTTCTGCCCATTGAAGAAGTCCGCGACGTTCAGCAGGATTAGCAATTCTTATGAAGTGAAAGTTGCGATTAACTTGTTCCGGCGTAATGTCGTAACGATAAACTTTCCTGAGAATTTCTGCGCATTCGTTGGGACCGGCTTCATGATTTTTGCAGATTGCCGAGATTAAATAGCTTCCGAGTAAATAGCTGTCGTTGTCGCTGTTACTTGTGCGTTTTGCGAAGGGCTGAATTGACGTGTGAATTTCATCAAGAACTTCTTGCGCCTTCCCCATGTTCAGATTAATGCTTGGCTGTTTGAATAATGCCATTTTTTATGCCTCCTTAAAGAATATAAAGCTGTCCATTTTCCGCAAAAATAAATTGAGTTCGGCAGGTATAATCCTTCATAATTTCCTGTTCTATCGTCATATCATCTTCAGAATGAGCCGGAGCACAGTGAACGATTACGGCCTGACGAGGATTAAGCTGATGAATAAAATTGCTCATGTCCTCGAAGTCTTCATGAAGAGAAAAATTAATCTGGAACTCTATTGCATTAATACTTTTATAGCCTGATGAAGTTATTATAATTCCCGTGTCATATTTATAAAATTCTGAGACCGGGAAATTATCAATTGTTAAAATCGGTTCGGCCAATTTGTCCATAATCTTAATTATATTCATAATCTCGTTGTCAATGAAAACTGGAATATGATTTTTGTTGAGCGAGTTAATAATTTTCACGAACTCGATTCCTTTACTCAGCTGTGAAATATAACATGTTATATTTTTCCCCGAATTTGCTAGACTAAAAATTGCGTTAATATCATTATAGAGATTATCATTTTGACGTTTGTAATTCTGATGCTTGGCATGAAGTCCACACATTATGAGAGTGTCGATTTCAAGATTACCAGGAAGCAAACAGCCTTGTGTTAAAGCCGTCGAGTGAAGCGAGTAATCCCCAGTGTAAAGAATTTTTCTCCCTCGATAATTTATCAGCGTCATCATTGCTCCGGGAATATGTCCTGCCTGGAAAAATTCAGCCGAGTAATCGTGAAAGTTAATCTCCTGCATGTAATTTACTTCGATAACTTTCTGCAATAAATATTCTGCCGCTAATCTCTGTTCTTCGTTGTTTATCTCGTCTGAATTTGATGAAGCTAGAAATTTTTTGCCGTAAAGTTGATGTTCGATTAAAAGTTTCGTGGGCTTAGTCATGTAAACTCCGGCATGCTGAGCAGATTTCATGAGTTCAAGCAGATATCCCGTGTGGTCAAGATGAGCATGTGAGATAAAAATCTGGTCAATCTGGTTCAAGCTGAGAATAAACGGCAGAGTTAAGAGTGAGAGAAAATCCGGCTCAAAAGTAATCCCCTTATTTTTCCCAGTTCCAGCGTCAAGAATAATATTCGAGTTCCCAAGCCTCAGAAAATAACAGCTTGCTCCGACGTTCTGACCTCCGTTTAAGGGCATAAAGTATAAATCTTCAGGTTTCATTAATATTCCTCGATTATGATTTGAATTATTATAGCTTGCTATTAATTTTATGAGTGCAAAAAGTTTTTGATAGTGCTAATATATTTCGCGCTTACACTCTAGTTAACTAACTCTTTGCTGAGAATTTTGCTCGAACTGGATTAGGCTTAATTCCCGGCATTGAAGCGTTAAGAAAATTTTCAGGAGGTTTATTTATTCATCATGATCCAGAAAGACAAGAAACAAGCAGTAATCGCCGAGTACAAAACTCATGAGAATGATACGGGTTCGCCCGAAGTTCAGGTTGCAATTTTGACCGAACGTATTCGTGAACTCACGGAGCATTTGAAGGTTCACACGAAGGATTTTCATTCGAGACGTGGACTTCTTAAAATGGTCGGAAGCAGAAGAAGACTTTTGCGTTATCTTCGTGAAAAGGACTTTAACCGTTATCGTTCGTTGATTGAGCGTCTTGGCTTGAGACATTAATTCGGCTTAAGACATCAGGAGGAAATTTTTACAATGAAAAAAGGTATACACCCCGAATATCAGGAATGCAAAGTTACGTGTGCATGCGGAAATACATTCATGACGCGTTCGACGATGAAGGAAATCCGCGTAGGAGTTTGCTCACAGTGCCACCCGTTTTATTCCGGCAAGAAGGGTAGAGTTTTAACGGAAGCGGGCCGCCTCGAGAAATTCCAGAAGAAGTACAAGGGCATTAATTACGGCCAGAAGACAGACGTATAAAATTTTCGCGAGATTTTAACAGGGGGCTTATTATGTCCCCTTTTTTTATTATGCTATGAACGTAATTTTATTAGCGCACACTCCCGAACCTGACGCTTTAGTCGCGGCTGCTGCAAGAATTTGTTATCGAGATATTACGGCTCAGGAATTATTGCAGGGAGAAGAAAATAATTTATCGCGTAAGTTAATCGCAGAACTCTTCCGGAGCGGGCATATGTCAACGTTTGAACACGTCAGCTTCACATTTGGGATTGACGGATTAAGCCGGGTTGCATCACATCAACTTGTTCGTCATCGTGTAGCGAGTTTCAGCCAGCAAAGCCAGCGTTACGTGAAAATGTCCGGTGAAGAAGAAAACATGATAATTCCGCCGATAATTCAGGCCAATTCCGAAGCGTTGAGAATTTTTCAGAATGCCGCAAAAACTTCACAAGAAAGCTATAAATTATTGGTTGATATGGGAATTCCTAAGGAGGACGCAAGATTTATTCTGCCTCATGGATATTCGACGCGCTTAGTGATGACCATGAATGCACGAGAGCTTCATCATTTTTTCAGCTTGAGACTTTGCAGGCGTGCTCAATGGGAAATTCACGAACTCGCTCGGAAAATGTTAATCTTGTGCCGTGAGAAAGCTCCGGTATTATTCGATCGTGCCGGGCCTTCGTGTATATTCGGAAGATGTGAGGAAGCTAGAACATGCGGAAATCCGTATAAAGATATGGAAGACTTGTAAAAATTTTTAATGGAGGATTTGTTATTTGCTTAAGAGATTAAATTTGTTGTTTATGCTCGTCATGAATTTATTTGCTTCAGAAGCTGAGGAAAATAAAAAAGTTCCCGTTGGAGGTCAGGCCGTAATTGAGGGCGTGTTAATGAAGGGAAAAAATTTGTGGGGGCTTGCTGTACGTCGTCCGTCTGGAGATATTTTCAGTGAGAATTGGCCTCATAGCTCACGAACTCAGAGAATGCCGTATAAATTGCCGTTTATTCGCGGTTTCGTGATTATGTGCGAGATGATGGCTACGGGTTTCAAGGCTTTATCGCGTTCAGCTGAGGTTGCATTAGAGGAAGAAGACGAGAAAATGACCTTCAAGGATATTTTGCTCTCAATCGTAATCGCAATCGTCGCCGTCGGAGGATTATTCATCGCGCTTCCTTTGTGGCTTGCAGGACATATCGCGACTGAACAGCTCTACATAAACATCACCGAAGGAGTTTTGCGGGCTGTAATATTTATCGGGTATGTTGCGATTATAGGCTTATGGTCGGACATCAAGGAAGTTTTTCGTTATCACGGGGCCGAACACAAGACGATTAACGCTTTCGAGAAGGGATTTGCAATGACACCGGAAAATATCATGAAGTGTTCACGTATTCATCCCAGATGTGGAACTTCATTCTTGTTAATCGCCGTAATCGTCAGCATAATTATTTTCTCGCCCGTTAAAGTCTTAATCGCCGGTGAAAGTTTTGCGCTTCAAGTCCTAGCCCGAATAATCTTAATCCCCATCGTAATCGGAATTTCCTATGAAGTCATAAGATTAGCGTCAGTTTCTGGGAAATTTGGGCTTTGCGTGATAGCTCCTTTTTTGACACTGCAATATTTGACGACACGAGAGCCAAATATTAAACAGGCTGAAGTAGCATTGAAATCACTTGATACGGCATTGAACGGAGAATTATTATCATGAACATAGAACCGAAATTACAGGCAATCGAACAGGAATATTTTGACATCAGCAAGAAACTTGAAGACCCTGAAGTTATCTCGAACCCGAAAGAATTGCAGAATCTTGGGAAAAAACGTGCACAGCTTGAGCCTGTTGTCGAGAAATACCGGGAATATAAAGAAGCTCAGAAGTCAATTGCGGAAGCTAAAGAGTTAATCAAGTCTGGAGATTCTGACCTTGAAGAGTTAGCACGTGATGAATTGGCCGAGCTTGAGCCGAAGATTGAGAATTTCACACGGGATTTAACACTTCTTCTTCTTCCGCAAGATCCGAATGACGAAAAAAGCGTTGTCGTAGAAATTCGTGCAGGAACGGGCGGCGATGAAGCTACACTTTTTGCGGCTGACTTGTTCAGAATGTACGTGAGATTTTGTGAGCGTCAACGTTGGAAAGTTGAAGTCATTGACAGCTCGACTAACACGGCGGGAATTGGCGGCTATAAAGAAATCGTCTTCAGGATTGACACAAAGGGAGCTTACAGCAAGATGAAATACGAAAGCGGCGTTCATCGAGTTCAAAGAGTTCCAGTTACGGAAGCAAGCGGACGTATTCACACATCAGCGGCGACTGTTGCGGTTTTGCCGGAAGTTGACGACGTTGAAGTTGAGATTAGGCCGGAAGACTTGAAGATTGACACATATCGTTCAAGCGGAGCAGGAGGCCAGCACGTAAACATGACGGATTCAGCCGTGAGAATTACGCACTTGCCGACGGGGATTGTCGTAACTTGTCAGGATGAACGCAGCCAGATTAAGAACCGAGCGCGCGCAATGAGTTATCTCAAGACGAAACTTTATGACTTGGAACAGCAGAAGCAAAATTCCGAGCAGGCTTCAGAAAGAAGGGGCATGATAGGAAGCGGCGACCGAAGCGAACGTATCAGGACTTACAATTTTCCGCAAAATCGAATTACTGACCACAGAATTAATTTGACATTATATAAACTTGAAGCATATCTTGACGGTGATTTGTTCGAGATGATGGACGCAATGTTACTCGCTGAACAGACACAAAAATTGCAGGACCTTGAAAGTTAATGAATTAATCTCACGCCTGGAACATTCGGGAATTAGCAACGCTGAACAAGAAACTTTGTGGCTAATCTCTCATGCTCTGGGCGTTAATCATTCGGAAGTTTTCACGCGTCAAAGTTTTTCTGATGATGAAATTTCCAGGATTGAAGCCGTAATCTCTCGTCGTGAAGCTCATGAACCCTTGCAATATATTCTCGGTGAAGCTGACTTTTACGGCCGTGATTTTTACGTCGGGCCTGGAGTGTTAATTCCTCGTCATGACACAGAAACGCTGATAGACGGAGTGAAGAAAATTTATGCTCCGGATGAGGAATTTTGCTTTCTTGACTGGGGAACAGGCTCAGGCTGTATCGCAATCACAATCTTGCTTGAGTTCAGAAATTCTCACGCTTTCATGCTCGAAAAAAGTCCAGAAGCCGCGAATTATGCCCGAAAAAATTTATCACGCTATAACCTTGAAGCCAGAACAGAAATAATTTCTCGTGTTGTGGAAAATTTTGACTTGATAATCAGCAATCCTCCGTATATTCCTTCGAGTGAGATTAATGGGCTTGAAGTTGATGTGAGGGATTATGAGCCTCATGAAGCACTCGACGGCGGACAAGACGGCATGAAGTTTTACGCTGAAATTTTCGCGCTCTCAAAGCCGGGCGGGTATATAATTCTTGAGACCGGCAATATCAATCAAGTTCAGGCGTTGAAGAAGTTTCATGATAATTTCGAGTTCGTGAGTGAAATTTTTGACGCTGGGAATTTTCCGAGATGTTTAATTTTCAAGCATAAAGCATAAATTTTTCAGGTGAAAGGGATGATTTTCATGAAGAAGCGACGGGCTGAGACACTTGCGGAGTTTTTGATGGCGGCATTAGTTTTCGGCATAATTATGGCGAGCACGTTCGAGTTCATAGCTAATCACACGGAAATGATCGGCAAAATAAAAATCAGGGATGAGATTATGCAGCAAGCCCAATTCAGCATGGATTACTATTACTCAAGTGGGGTTTTACCTCCTGATAGAGCCGGCCTGACTTTTGAGCTTGATAATGATAAAAAAACTCTTACAGTCAGCAAGGGAACTCAGCACACTATGACTTTCGCATTCAAGGAATAAACGCTTCCCCCCGTCGTTATGAATGGCAGGGGGAAAAATTAATAATTCCTGTTTTTCTTGCACTCGTGATAAATCTTCATTACTGCTTCGACAAGTTTATACACATCAGGCTTCAGCACGTGAATAATATTAAGTCTCTCTGCTCGGTCTAAAAGTTCCTTAACCATGATTGACGAGAATAATATCACCGGCATATTCTCAGTTCGTGAATCTTGCCTCAATGTCTCTACAAGGCTCAACCCGTCAAGCAAAGGCATCTCAATATCCGACACAAGCAAATCGAAATTCTCGCCCTGATCCAGCAATAACTTTCTTGCTTCAACACCGTCTTTAACAGGATAAATGCTCGAAAAACCTGATTGTTTCAGAACGTCGCAGGTCTGTTGTCTCAATAACGGCGAGTCGTCAGCAACAAGAATATGAAAGTCCTCAACATGGCCGATTTCTTTCTGGTAAGTGTTGAGTTTATTCTGATCGAACATGTGTTCAGCAACAGCCGGAGCAGTCTCCTGAATTATTGCCTCGTAATCAAGCAGCAAAATATTTCTCTCATCGCGCTTGATTATATACAATATCCACTTTAATGACACTCCGCGCATTTTTGAACTGTCTAAATCTTCGGCATTAACTTGTCTAATTCTCTCGACAGCGTCAACTAGGAAGCCGAGCTTTATATCGTTAAACTCTACAACCATTACTTTTGTCTGGCTCATTGGAACAGGAGATTTTATCCCTAAGAATATTCGCAGGTCTATCAATGGAATTAATGCGTCCCGTAATGTCGTAATCCCGATAAAAGCAGGAGTTTTCGTAGGAACGGGGCGGCATCCTGTCCATCGTAAAATTTCACGAGTTTTATTTACGTTTATAGCAAAAGCATCCGTGCCGAGCGTGAAGACGACGACTTCCCATTTTCGGCTTGCGGCTTCTACTGTCCTTTTTTCTTCCATGATTGAAAATTTCTGCCTCCCTCTTTAATTAACGTTTCAAATTATAACTTATTATGCATTATAATTCTCACTCTCAAAATAAATAAATGTAAAAATAGAACGTGTTATATTTTATTAATCATTTTTTCAAGTATCATTAATATTAATCGAAACACGCTATAATACTTCAAGATTTTATATCCCATTATCATTAAGAAAGGAATGCATAAAATTGTTTAAGCCTCAGAAATTTTTATTGATGCTTATGATACTCTTGTTAAGTGTTTCGTGTGCTTACTCAGCTCCGGCCCGCTCGAATATGCCTGCAGGAGTTCAGAGTTTCGCTCCAACCGGAACAGTTCCCGAAAATGTATCGTTCAGGGTAGTGTTTCGTAATCCCGTAGTCAATCGCAATCAAACAGGAAAAAATATTACGCCCGAAAACGCAATGTTCCCGTTTGAAGTTAACCCGCCTTTACAGCTTGAAGGACGCTGGCAGAACGAACGGACTTTTACGGCAAAATTGTTAGCTCCACTTCAAGCCGCGACAACTTACACAGCGACTTTACGCGACAATCTCAGGGACAGACGAGGCGGGAGAATTGGCCCGGGCGAATTTCACTTCCAGACTGAAGGACTTTCTCCGACCGACATTAGCGCTTCAATGGGACGAGACGGAAACGCTTACTTCACGCTGACTTTCAACATGAGAATTGACCCGGCAAGGCTTAAAGGTTACATGAGAATACTCAACGCTCAAGGTCAGGAGATGAATTACAGCATAAACGGTGCGCTTCCTTCGAGAGTAATTCGTGTTGCCGTTCCTGTGCAAAAAACTTCGTCGAGACAGAGATTTACGGTTCATATTGCGGCCGGACTTAAGTCAGGCGAGGGAGATATGGGCATCGAGAATGACATTAATGAAAACGTCGTGCTTGATCCAGTCTTAATGGTGCAAAATTTATACGCCGGCGAGAATAGAATTACAGCGAGATTGAATTTCGGAGTTGATCCGGCAACGATAAAGAGCTTCGTAACAATTGAGCCTTCAGTCAGCGACGTAAAATTTGAATCAGACTGGACAGATGAAAGTTTCATTATGCGTTCAAATAAGTTCAAGCCTCGCGACAGGTTCGTAATCACATTCAGAAAAGGTTTCCCGTCAAAAGGCGGCTTAGTTCTGAAGGAAGATTACAAGCAAGCAATAATTATGCCCGACTTGGACACTGAGGTAAAACTTCCGGCAGCAGGAACGTATTTAGCCCCGCTCGAAAAAGGATTAATCCCGATTGAGCTATTAAACGTGAAAAATCTTCAGCTCGATTTATGGCGTATGTATGAGAATAACATCCCTCATGTAGTCCATGAAGAATATGAATATTTTAACCGGGACATTTCAAAGCGCGTCTTCACAAAGGAAATGCCGCTAAATCTCCCGTTGAATGAACGCGTCAGACGGAGCATTCCTCTTGATGAGATTACGAAGGGACAAAGGGGATTATTCCTGCTCACAGCTCGCGACACCGAACAGGACAGCTGGGAAGAAGCCGAACAGATGATTAACTTGAGCGACATCGGCGCAACGGCTCGTTTATGGGAAGACGCAATTCTAATCTGGGCAAATACTCTCACGACAGCACGAGGAATTTCTGACGCTGACGTAAAAATTTACTCGGATAAGAAACAAATCTTAGCTCAAGGCAGGACTAACACCGGAGGAGTTTATTATTATGAGCTTCCAAAAGGGCAAACTTGGGATAAAGATAATCAGCCCGATGTTGCGGTCATCAAAAAGGGAACTGGCGACAGCGCGGATATTACGTTTGTTCAGCTCACACGAAATTTGCTTAACCGTGAAATTTTTGATACATCGGGACGAGATTGGCTTAAATCAGGCTATGACGGTGTAATTTTCTCGCCTCGAGACATTTACAGGACTGGTGAGAGTGCGGCGTTCAAGTTCATCGTGAGGAATTTTGACGTTACTACACCGGAAGCGTTCCCAGTTTTATTTATCGTTCGTGATACTCTCGGGCGAAAAGTCAAGCAGGAAACTATAACTCTCAACGCTAAAGGAAGCGCGATCGCTAATCTCAATCTTCCGGCCAATGCGTTAACGGGATTATGGACGGCCTCAGTAGCAATTCCAGGCAACGAAGCTAAACCGATTGCGTCGTATAAATTCCACGTTGAGGATTTTGCCCCGCCTCGCATTGAAGTCAAGCTGAACTCGTATCGAAAATTTTTAATCCATAATGACACTTTCACAGCTGACATTTACGCACGCTGGCTGTTTGGAGTTGACGGTGCAGGACTTGACTACAAAACTTCGTGGACAGCAAGACAGGGTGAATTTACGCCGACACAAGATAGATGGAAGGGATATTCATTCGGAGATCCGTCAAGAAAATTCACGTTTACAGAAGACGAACTCGACGAGGGAGAATTAGACAACTTCGGAGCAGCTCATGTTAATTTAGCGCTTGAAGAGGATTGGCAAGCACCGACGGTAATTGATGTAACAATCAGGACTGAAGTAATGGAGGACGGCGGACGCTGGGTTGCAAACTCAATAACTCGCCCGTATTTCTCAGCTCCATATTTACTGGGAATTGCTCCGGTCAACGAGAAAATGACTGTGAGAAGCAATTTGACGTTCAGAGTTGTGGGAATTACTCCGGACGAAGAACCCGCACAAACAGGTGAACTCACGGCTAAGCTCTATAAAGTTACATGGAACTACAACATGATAGAGATTGACGGGCGTAAACGCTGGCAGAGCACGGAAGAGTTAGTTGACGTTGACGAGAAGAATTTGACGCTGAGAAACGGTCTCGGTGAAGTTACATTCAGGCCGGAAGATTACGGAGTATATTTAGTGAGAGTTTCTGACGCTGACGACAACGCGCGCGCTGTGTACAGATTTTACGCGGATGATCCGGAATATGCAGGTTCAGGCTCACAGTTAATTGACCGTATCGAGATGTCAACGGAAAAAGAGTTTTACAGGCTTGGTGAGACGGCGAAAATTAAAGTCAAGGCTCCGTTTGAGGGCTTAATGATGGTAACTGTTGAAGGAGCAAATTTGATTACGCGCAAAATTCAGCAGGTTCACGAGAGCGATTTAACGTTTGATATTCCCGTTACTCAGGACATGAGGCCTAATGTTTGGGTTACGGCTTGGCTTATTCGACCGGTTGACGACAGCGACGCTAAAATGTGGGCTTCACATCGTGCTGTTGGAATGACCAGAATTAAGACGGATTTATCGGACTATAATATTAACGTGGGATTAAGCGTTCCCAAGAAGATTGAGCCGGCATCGAAACTTCCTGTTACGATTACGCTTAAAGGCAGCAGCGCGAATATCTCAAAGAATGCCGACGTTGCAATTGCTTTAGTTGACGACGGAGTTTTAGGCTTGACACACTACAAAGTTCCGGATTTATTAAATCATTTCTGGGGCCTGAAAAAGTTGAACTCTCAAGGCTTCGACATTTACGATCAGTTAGTTCCGGTTGAGGACAGAATGACCGAACAACTTCATCCGGGCGGTGATGAGGCAGGAGGCGGGCTTGCGCTTGACGGAAATGTTCAGCGTTTCAAAATTTTATCGTTATTCGAGGGCGTAATTTATCCTGATGAACGCGGCATGTTGAAAGTAGATTTGGACATTCCGGAGTTCAGTGGACGAGGAAGATTATTTGCTGTTGCGGCGTCTGGTCGTAACTTTGGAAGCGGTGAGACGACGATTGAGATTGCGCGCGACATCGTAACTGAGACGGGACTTCCGAGATTTGCGGCACCCGGCGACAGTTTCGCAATCCCGACTTCAGTCTTCAACACTTCAAATGAAAATCGCGACGTAAAAATTAATCTCGTTCCTGAGGGCTTAATGTTAAGCGAGAGTTTTGCTGACTTGAAGATTTCTGCGGGCTCTAAAGCGTCATTCACGACGACAGCGCGAGCACTCGGAGGAAGCAACAAAGCGATATTAAAAGTTGTAACGTCATGGAACGAACGCGGACAAGAGAAATCTTACACTCAGGAGATAGAGCTTCCTGTACGTTCAGCATGGCCGGCTATCACGCTTGGAGGTTCTGGAGTTTTCGAGAATGGGACAACGAGGCTTGATTTACCGCTGAATAACTTTGAGGGAGATATTTCCGGAACACTCACGCTTGCAGACACTCCGGCTGTGAACTTAACGCGCGCTGTGAGCTTCCTGAATAGCTATCCTTACGGCTGTCTTGAGCAGACGATTTCGCGAGCTTGGCCGTTCTTAATTCTCCCGGACGCAGTCGCTGAACTTGACCCGTTAATCACGACTGATGAGGCAATCCGTGAACGTACAGAAGGAGCAATCACGCGTATTCAGGCTATGCAGTTATACGACGGTTCATTCTCAATGTGGCCGGGCAATAGCAAGACATTTGAATGGGGAAGTGTTTATGCGGCTCATTTCTTATTAAGTGCGAGAAATGTAGGCGTGAATTTCCCTGAAGAAATGTTAACCGGAGCTTTGAACTGGATACGTCAATTCTTAGCCTCAATGCCCATGTATAATTCGACTGACGACGAGCGCGACGACTTGACGACGAAGGCTTATGCTGTTTACGTTTTAGCTTTGAACGGCGAGAGACCTTTAGGCTGGATTGAATACTTGCGCGAAAACTCGGCTAATCTCAGACAGTCAGGACATATTTATCTTGCTGGAGCTCAGGCAATAATCGACGGACGAGCTGACGCATTGAAGGACGTAACGGCAGGCAGAGCTTCAGGATATTCCGGAAAAACTCTTGAGAGCGTAACGAGAAATACGGCGGCTTTACTCTCAATGTGGCTTGATGTTGAACCTCAGGCCCCCGAAGTTACGGAGCTTGCACAGAGACTTGTAACACTCGGCGATAATGGCGAATGGTTCAGCACTCAGGACAACGCGGCATCGATTACGGCATTAGCACGCTATAACGTTGAAGCGGCAGGAGCGAAGAGTGATATTAATGCGCGTGTAACGACCGAGACCAGCGACCGGCCAATTCTGGTTTACACGAGCAATAACGGGACGGCAGGCGTTAATGTCAGTGAACTTCCGAAGAATACGGCACTAATGATCGAAGCTGAAGGCAACGGACAAGGCTGTTACTCATGGAGCATTACGGGCTTCCCGAAGTCTCAGCCTAAAGCCGAACGACGCAACGTGAATATCGAGTGCGTTTACTTTGACGAGAAAGGGAATTTACTCAATCTCAATCAGCCAATCGAACACGGAAAAATTATTCAGGTAGTTTTAAGCGTAAAGCCTTCAATGGTGATTAATAATCTTGCTGTGAGCTATTTGCTTCCTTCAGGATTTGAGCTTGAGAACCCGAGACTTGACGACGGCGTGAGCGAGACTGACGGTTACGGAGTTGTGAATGACATTCGCGACGACAGGCTCGTGTTATTCTTCGACAGATTGAGCGGAGAAAGAGCTTACGGCTTCAAAGTGAGGGCAGTAACTCGCGGGACGTTCAAAGTTCCTCAGATTAGTGCTTACGGAATGTATGACGCTTCTGTGAGATTTACGGGCAATGTTCAGCCTGATATTACGATTAAGTAAATAAGCCAGGCAAAAAAATTTACCCCTCTGGTGATTGGCCGGAGGGGCTTTTTGTTGTGAATAATTTTACGGTCTTATTGTGATTGTGAAAGTTTTTGTGTCAACGCCTAAATCATTTGATAAATAGACTGTAACAGGATAAGCGCCGTCATTCAAGCTGTGAGCTGAGTAAATCTCTCCAACTTGAGCGTTCCAGGCTAAACCGCTGTCGCCTATTTCGTACTCGCTCTCTTCGTTGACATCTTCGCCGTCAAAAACTAATCGCCATGAATAAGGCTGTTTCGTCGCCGTCGGAACTTTGAACCTGAAAATTTTTCCCACGCGTCCCGTTAATTTCGTCTCGTCAATATCATCAATCTTCGGAGCGTCCTTAAGCTGAAGTGTCAGCCATCCTTTGGAAGTTCCTGAAGCGTTCGATGCCGTAACATTCAGCGAGTAATTTTTCATCTCAGCAGGATTTGTAATGTTGAGAGTTCCCGTTAATCTTCCATTGTCGAGCGTCAAGCCTTCGGGAATTTTGCCGGCAATCGTGAACTCTACGGGGAATTTCGCACTCTCTGAGCTGGTTAAATAATTTCTGAGGTCAATATTAACTTCCTGACCGTTTTTGAGTAAGACGGGTTCAGTGAAATTGAGACGAGGCGCATTGCTGAAGAAGAGTTCATAAACGCCTGACTGAGTTTTTCCGGCAATGTTCGACGCAACCGCGTAAAACTTGATATCTTCGCTTCCGTTCGGAGTTCCTGAGATAGTTCCATTTTCTGCGAAAGTGAGACCGTTGAAGTCTTTTATTGCCGAGTTATCATCAGCCTTGAAGAATTCCCATGTAATTGGCTTGCTTCCTTCTGATGCCCTGAAACGTGCGCTGAAAGCTCGACCATTGACAACGTTATAATTCTGCCAGGATTTTTTCGCCGTGAATACTTCAATATTATCCGGAGCACTCTTGACGTTCAAAACTAAATCGGTGCTTGCCGGTTCTGAATAAGCGTTTGAGGCCGTAAGTTTCACTCTAAGTTTCTCTTTATCAGACGAGATTTTGCCGGTTATGATTTTGCGCTCATCGTCATAAATTAATCCTGAAGTTTTCGCCGCCTCGTCAATGTCAATCTTCAGCGGTTGAGTTCCCAAGAATTTTACGCCCGATAAATCGAGTGAGAAGTCCTGATTATTCATCGCCGTGTAGCTTCTCTTGAAATTCTCAGGGAATTTTATTCTCGCGCCCGACGTTCCAGTTTTCAGCACAAAGTCTTTCGTGTCAGACCCGACGGAATTTTTCACTGTCAACGTAAACGGAAATTCTCCAGCTTCTTCTGTCGTTCCGGCTAAAACGTTGAAAATTTTCCCTCGTGAATTTGTCTCAGTCGTTAAGCTAATTCCTTCCGGCAAATCACCCGAAATTTCCCATTCAAGCGGCTCACTTCCTCGAACAAGTTCAAGTCTCTGTGAATATTTTTTCCCGGAGCCTGATTGAGCTTCAGCGATTGTCTCAGTCTTGATTGATGGCGTGTGTAAAACGTTTCCTGTGAAAGTTATTGAAGCCTCCGAACCGTCAACGTCCTTTGCTGTTATGATTACGGAGAACTCGCTTGAGCTTATTGGAGCTTTGACGAGTGAAGATGTGAAAAATTTTACGCTGTCTCCTCGTTTTACGTCGAACTCAAGGCCGGGATTTCTTCCTGTGAATTTCCTTGACCAGCGAATTTTTGAGACATCCTGAGCTTGATAATCTCCTGCTTTAAGATTAATCGTTAATGGGCTGCCTGATGCCATATCCCCTAAAGTTTCGTTTTTGTCCGTCGAAATAGTAATTGCCTGTGAAGCCGACGTGAAAGCTGATAACATCACAAGCATTAATAAAAATTTCCGTGTCATGTGTAAAATAAAACCTCCTGTGTGAAAAAATGAAATGACATTATCAATTTCGGCACTAACACAGGAAGTTTTAAGTCAGTTCAGCCCCGTGCGAATTAAAGGTATTGCGTTAATCACTGGCTCTTCGTAAGGATGAACTTTTTTCACAGCTGAAATTATCTCGTCAAGTTTCTCAACTTTGCACGTAACTTCAACTTTCAACTCGTCCTCAACGCTGATTTGTCCCTGCTCTCCATGATAAGGCTTAGTCCCAGCAAGAGGCCTCCACGTTCCTTTTACGCGAGAATACGACATACAGCAATCATAATTCCCGATATGCCCAGCGTCGCATTCACACAAAACTTTCTGTAAGACTTGCAAATGTGACTCCGGAATAAAAATTTCCAGTTTGCAATACTCAGTCATAATAACTGCGTGTAAACCGGCCCGGAAGGTTTCAAGAAACTACGCATTAAGACGAGTTCATTGCATTGCCACGAAAAATTTTTGACAGTCCCGAGCTTACGAACTAATTCTTCGGGCAAATACGAGTTCTTAAGCCTTGCGAGCGTCAAATGAGCCTTAAATTTTTTATCATCGCGGTCAAGTTCGGCCTCGTCGTGTAACACGTCATTAACTTTTCTCGCTAATTGGCCGAGTTCCGAAGCTCCTTTATCTCCAGCAAGCCAGATTACTCGCGGCGCGTTCAAGTTTGGAAATGCTCCGATGTATGATAATTCTATCGTGAACGGGTCAAAAAATTTCAGCGGCTCAAGAGAAGTCTTCACATTTTCAAGAGTTTCACGCTCAATCTCACCCAGAAATTTTAACGTAATATGAAACTGTTCACGCCGAACCCAACGAATATTAGCGAGGGGCCTTAACTCAGCAAGAAAGTTTTCAAGCTCATCTGCGACATTTCCCGGAACTTTTACAGCCACGAACGAACGAAATAATTCCGGCATTGACTATAAATATTTCACCATCTCGGCTTTATCCTTACGCAGAGCATGACGATCTGACGGCTCGGCATCTTCAGCAGGATAACCAAGCGGGAATAAAGCGACTAAGTCATATTCTTTCATCTCCGGGAAAAATTCCTTGACTTTATTCACGTCGAAAAATCCTACCCAAGTTGAGCCTAAACCTTCAGCATGAGCCGCGAGCATTAAGTGTGTCGCAACGATTGAAGCGTCAACGTCCTCAAAGTTTCTCTTATCCGAAGGACGAACGAACGCACCTTCTGTTGTTCCGCCGACAGCTAGGATTACTTTCACATTTTCCATCCATTTGAACGGCGTTGATGATTTTATTTTCGCGAGAGCTTCATCACTCTTGATTACCCAGATTTTTACCGGCTGAACATTTTTTGCTGTTGGTGCTGAAATTCCGGCCTGTAAAATCTTGTCGAGCTTCTCATCTTCAACGGGCTTATCTGCGAATTTGCGGCATGAATATCTGTTCTTTACGACTTCGAAAAATTCCATGATATTAATTTCTCCTCGTTTCAATAAAAAATTAACCCGGCCAATTTCGACCGGGCTTTGCGGGCAAAAATTTATTCTTCGCTCAAGTTTATATCCTTGAAGGCTTCAGCGAACGGATTATACGCTAAACCTTCCTCGTCGTCCTCATAGCCTGCAGTTTCCTTGACGGATTTACCGCGATTACGGCCGCGACGATCACGCTTCTCCGGCTTCTGCTGTTCGGGCTTCTCTTCCTGCTGAACAACTGGCTCCGGCTCTGGTTCGGGCTCAAGAGCACTAAGCGATAAACGCATTCTTCTATCAGTAGGATTGACCTCAAGAACTCTCGCCGTAACTTCCTGGCCTTCCTTCAAGACATCTCCGGGCTTCTCAACGCGTTTACGTGAAAGCTGAGAAATATGTATTAATCCTTCAACACCGGGCTCAACTGCAACGAATGCACCAAAATCTGCAAGTCTGACAACTTTAACAGGAATATCCGTACCAGGCAGATATCTCTTGTCAATGTCGCTCCAAGGATCATGAAGCTGTTTGCAGCCTAAGCTAATACGGCGTTTTTCCGTGTCAACTTCAAGCACGAGAACTTCAAGCTCCTGGCCCTTTTTGAGGACATCACGCGGCTTCTTAATCCTTGCCCACGTAATATCTCCAACATGAACAAGGCCCTCAATTCCGGGCTCAAGCTCAACGAACGCTCCGAACTCCGTCAAATTCGTTACTGTTCCGGTAATCTTGTCGCCGACGTGAATCCTCTCAGTAATCGTGTCCCAAGGATCCCCAGTAACTTGCTTAATGCTCAGGGAAATTCTGTCTTTCTCGCGCTTGGTGGCCTTGTCAGTCTCTTTCTCGAAGCCGATAACTTTCACCATGACTTTATCGCCCTTCTTGAACATGTCGCGGATTTTAACGTTGCGTTTCCAAGTAAGCTCCGTAACATGAACAAGTCCGTCCATCTCGCCGAGATTTACGAAAACTCCGAAATCCGTAACGCTTGAAACTTCGCCTTCAATTACATCGCCTTCATGAACACGCTCAAAGAATTTTGCTCTCTTCTCATTCTCGGCCTCTTCAAGAAGTGCACGACGTGAGAAAACTAAACGATGATTGCGCTTGTTATGGTCAATAACTTTTACTTTCAGCGACTGGCCTACGTAATTCTGAGGATTTGCTCCACGTCCGGCCATCGTTAAATGCGAAATCGGAATAAACCCGCTTAATCCGCACAGCTCGCACATCAAGCCGCCTTTTACTCTGCTCATTCCGCGAACATTGACAACATCACTCTTGGCAATTTCGCCCTCCATTACGGCCCAGCGTTTGTCGACTTCATTGCGCCATCTGCTGAGACTTAACTGTGCTTCTTCTCCGTCACGAATGTTCGTAATCTCGACTTCGATACTATCTCCGACTTTCGGTTCCGGTTCGGTCTCAATGAGCATATGATTTGTGTACTCTTTGACCGGCAATAATCCCTCGCATTTAAAGCCGACATTGACGAGCCAGCCTGCTTCATTCTTGCCGACAACTGTACCTGTAACAATCTGGCCTTTATGGAGCCTTCCTGTGCTTCCGTACTGGTCTAAAAGCTCCTGCATTGTTTCAGGCTCGGAACTTGCTTCCTGCTGAACGGGTGCCGCTTCCTGAGAAACGGGCTGTGTTTCCTGCGC